>NZ_JBFRMS010000007.1:0-7422 GCF_041470505.1 Vibrio sp. 10N.261.55.C5 | reverse complement strand
ATGTGCTCAAAGAAGAGAAGCAGTGTTATATGTGGCTTTACTGCTCAGGCGCTGACTCGCCCGAAGCGGCACTGCCGAATGTGAAAAAATCGCCTTGTACGACTATCAAAACAGTCGCGCGAGGGTGTGCCCCGTGGACTTTTTAGGTGACTACAACGGTTATCTACAAACCGATGGCTACACGGCTTATCATGGTCTGCATCACGTCACTAATGTGGGGTGCTTAACGCAAGTTCATGGACGCGAAGAAGCTTCAAGGGGAAGGTAAATCGGGCAAGGCTGATAAGGCGCTGGCTAAAATCCAAAAACTCTACGGGATAGAATCACGCTTAAAAGGTGCGCCTGCCGAAGAGCGAAAAGCAGAGCGTCAAGCGTATGCCAAGCCGATACTGGATGAGCTTTACCAATGGATGACAACCCAGAAGGTGATAGGCTCTAGCCCACTAGGCAAAGCAATAAAGTACTAGCTCGGGCAATGGCCTAAACTCATTCGTTATATCGACGATGGTCACTTATCTATCGATAATAATCGCGCTGAACGCGCAATTAAACCGCTGGTTATTGGCAGGGAAAATTGGCTATTCTCCAACACACAAACGGTGCTGAGGCGAGCGCGATGCTTTACAGTATCGTCGAGACTGCAAAAGCCAACGGTATTATCCTCTAAGACTACATGGTCAAGTGCATTAAAGAGCTCGCGAAAGCAGAGCCTGATATCGACGCACTTCTACCTTGGACCTCTTCGGGTCAAGTCAAAACAGACCTCAACAATATTGGCTTTGGCCTCGAAACTTACGTTTGGTGCTAACTATGCCATCGGACTCTAATAACATATTTGGGTTCTTTGATGAGTTTGAAGCTTCAGAAGGAGAGTCACAGCAACCCCCTATAGAGCTGTTTCAAGAACCCGTTGAAATTTTATCAACCCTAGATAGTCAGCCAAAGAAGGTACAACAAGAAGTCTTTGTGATAAATAAAAAGCGACATCCACTCACGGTAGTGAATATATGTAGGATCACGTCCTGCATAAGCGATTTATTCAAATTTAAAGAGTGAATTAATATCGCACCATAAAGAAAAAATACTTCAAATACTCCAGAAATGAGCATGGCTGAGCATAGGGATTCTCAGGTTTGATGATACCAATATCAGGTCAGATGGCCGAACACATTTATGGGTACAACCATGAATTTAACGCATCGCTCACTCATGGTTATCGCTATCACTGTTGCTCTTTCTGCGTGGGGTAGTGATGAAACCAGCTCACGTCCTATTAAGCCAGAACCGCTTCAGACATTACCAACAGAGCAGGTTTCAGTATCCATCGGGGACGCGACTCTTTTCGCAAATAGAGAGTCTGTTGTGATCAATACCTTAGCAGGTGACGAGCAACGCGTATCCATTGAAGCGTTTAAAGGAATCACTTACGCCGATCAACAACGTTTTCAGCACAGTCACTCCGTCAATTAGAACACAATGCTGATAGCGCTATAGATGCGACACAATTTGGCGCCGTGTGCCCACAGCTTAAAATAACCCAGCAAGAGCAATCTGAAGATTGCTTGAATCTTAATATTTGGCGTCCTTCGGAGATCAATGGTTCAGAGTCATTACCCGTGTATGTCTTTATTCATGGTGGGGACTTTGAATATGGCGCAGGTTCTGATACCGACATTAACGGTGATACCGTCGTGGCTAAAAGATACCATTCGATATACGGGTGGCGTTGGCGCTGGAAAGGCGAACCTCGATATTTTCAAAGAGTTCAGTATAGGTGCGTCGTACAACAAAACGATTCAATTCGGCACAAAAACCTCGGGAGTCGCTGCGCTTCAGCAGCTCCAGTTTCGAGTGGCAAACACACCATTGATGCTGGGTGTGAAACAGATTATTGGCCAGAGCTCGGTAGAGTTTGAGACCAGTAATGAAGATGTGAATAACGCTATCAATGGCGTTATTCAATATTTTATGGGCGAAAGCTCGGTGACCTCTGGGCTGGGTGTTGTCGCGGAATACGATAATGCGATTGATAATCGTTGGACCGTTTCTGCGTTTTATGGCCTGGATAAAGCGACAGTAGAGGGCAGTCTGTCAGACGATGAAAGTGTCGATGCGTATGGTGCTGGATTTCGCTATCAGATAGCTTGCCGATATGGGTTACACATGGGGGTAGACCTCGCTTTTAGTGACGTTGACAGCGCGTTTTATATAACGGTTGGCAGTGGATTCTAATGATGGAAAGGTGGGTGTTAGTCAATCGATTGATTTTTCTACATGCAGCATAGTTTTCATAACAATCATGAACTAATATTCTTTTACAACAAACATAACAGGTATCAATATGAAAAATTACGACCCAAATGAATTGGACGCTACGCAAGTATTACTTGATGGTGTCGATACAGATAAACGTTCGACTTTGACTAAGTTAGCGGTTGGGGCTGCGGCACTGCCTTTTGCCTCTGTTTTACATGCAGCCCCTGAAAAACTGGTTGGCCAAAACATCAAACTGATGCCTAACGAGAAAGGGCCATTTGATATCGTTATCGAAAATGGCCGTGTTGTTGATCCTGAAACTGGACTCGACGCAATTCGTCACGTCGGTATTAAAGGTAAGCGTATTGCTGCAATCTCAGACAAAAAGCTGCAAGGCAAAACAATCATCGATGCTGAAGGTCTCGTGGTTGCACCTGGCTTTATAGATATGCACGCTCACGGACAACAACTTCCTGCTGCCCGTGCTCAAGCATTCGATGGCGTAACCACCGCTCTTGAGATGGAATCTGGTCTATTCCCAATCGGAACGTACTACGATATTACTGCTGCTGAAGGTCGCCCGATTAATTACGGCGCTTCTGTAGCATGGACTTACGCTCGTATTCAAGCAAAAGAACCTACGATGCCTGCTCCTGATGGTACGATTGTTTGGTTCCAGAAAGCTTTTTCTAAAAACAATTGGCAAAATACCCTAGCAACCCCAGATGAATTAAAACAAATTCTGGGCTCGGTTGAGCAAGGTCTTAAAGAGGGGGGCTTAGGCATTGGTATTAACGCGGGTTACGCACCAGGTTATGGCCACAAAGAGTACTATGATCTTGCTAAACTAGCAAAACGCTATGAAGTACCAACTTACACTCACGTTCGTTACCTAAACAGCGCAGAGCCAAAATCAAGCTTTGAAGCATACCAAGAACTCATTAGCCTGTCGGCGACAACGGGTGCACACATGCACATTTGTCACCTCAACAGCACGTCAGTACAAGATATCGAAGATTGTGCCGATTTAGTTCAATCCGCCATTGATCAAGGTTTAGCCGTTACTACTGAAGCTTATCCTTATGGTGCTGGCTCTTCCGTTATTGGCGCAGAAGTTTTCCGTGGTGACGATTGGTTACAACGTTGGGGTGTACCAAGCGCTAGCTACATGGAAGCGAATGGTAAAGCACTAAACCAAGAAAAAGTCACTGAACTACAAGCATCAGCGCCCGGTACCGTGGTTGTCATGCACTTCTTAAAACCCGATGAGAACAAAGAAGATCGCGCTAAAATGGACCGTTCAGTATTGTTCCCAGGTGCAGCTATCGCTTCAGATGCAATGCCTTGGATGGATGATAAAGGCGTATTAATTGAAGGTGATGTATGGCCACTTCCAAGCAACGCAATAGCTCACCCTCGCTCACTTGCTTGTTTCTCTCGTTTTATTGAAAAATATGTCGAGGAATACAAAGCGGTAACACTAGTAGAAGCGATGGAAAGAACTAGCTTAAACGCATGTCGTATTCTTGAGGATGCTGTGCCACAAATGGCAAATAAAGGTCGTATTCAAGTAGGTAAAGATGCTGATTTAGCTATTTTCAAACTTGATGAAGTAAAAGCCGTTGCAACATTTGATAAACCAAATGCCCTTTCTACAGGCATGAAATACGTACTTGTAAACGGGACACCTATCATTGAAGCTGGTGAAATGTTGTTAGATTCAAACCCAGGTGAAGCGGTTCGCAACAAAGTTACTGGCTAAGTTATCCTGACTTAAAAGGTTGGGCATTAGCTCAACCTTTTTTATTGCTTACCGAGTAAATATAGACAACGAAAATCGAAAGAGAGCATGCTATGAGCAAGAAGCCTATTCCAGTAACAATTTTAGCCGGATTTTTAGGAGCAGGGAAAACGACCCTACTAAACCATATATTAACCAATGCAAATGGAATGCGCATGGCTGTGATCGTCAATGATTTTGGATCAATCAATGTTGATGCGGAGTTAGTTAAATCTGAAAGTGAAAATATGATCAGCCTAGAGAATGGCTGTATCTGTTGTAACCTTGCAGAAGGACTAGTCGTTTCGGTAATGCGTTTACTCGCATTAGAGGAACGCCCAGACCATATTGTTGTTGAAACTTCAGGTATCGCAGAACCCAAAGAAGTGGCACTTCAATTTGAAGATCCGGAACTGCAAGCACACGCACCTTTAAATGCAATCGTGACGACGATCGATGCGGAAAACATTTTAGGGCTAGAAGGCCCAATGGAGACGTTGTCGAAGCAGCAAATTCAAGTGGCTGACATTGTTCTGGTTAATAAAGCTGACCTAGTCGATGCTGATAAACTAGAGCAAGTCAAAGCATGGTGCCGAGTACAAGCTCCGTTTGCTAAATTGATTGATATTTCATTCGGCGAAGTGGATTTACCTATCTTATTTGATGCCCCTGAAAGTACGCGCTTTGTCACTAACAAAATAGCGGCTGATCAAAGGGAATGCCAGCACCATGATTGTCATGATGAGCACTGTCATCACGTGAACCATGATTTCGAAACATTCAGCTTTGAAACTGATCAACCGCTTAATCTACAAAGTTTGTATCCTCTACTGCAACAGTTTTCAATCGATGCTTATCGCATGAAAGGTATTTTAAATTTAACCGATCGTCCTGATCATCGCTGTGTATTTCAGTGCACGGGCCAGCGAGCCAATGTGACGGTTGGAGATGCATGGGAAGATGATGAATCTCGTTCGTCACGGTTAGTCTTCATTGGACCTAAAGGTGGCCTTGATAAAGAGAGTATGCGTAAAAAACTGAACGCACTGGTGGCGTAGTTAGAACGGAAATGGAGTAGATGGCAAGCCTATCAACCTAGCGCTTGCCTATACCTAGCTTACCTCTGCCTACTTTGCATTGACTCATCCTAAGTATCCTTATCTTATTGAATTATTGGCTAATTTCGATTCTATTCGGTTTTTCCAAATCCATATTGCTCATTCCCCTCGCCATCTGAAACAAAATAGTCTTATCGATTTTCGAGACTCTGTTCATCAGTACCTTCTCAGAATCGGTTAACGTCAAAAAGCAGATAAAGACTCAATCGTGGGTTATTGGGGCGTGTTGATCAGCGATTGTTAGTTCGATGGTTAGTCCTCAATGATGGAATCAAAATGACGACTAAATATAGAATAAACCATGATTTGTCCCGCCATAATCGCGCCAAACATCAGCAAGGCGGACAGACCAATATTCGGAATGGGTAAAATGGAGGTCGCAAAGAAGGACTCACTTGCTCCGACAATGATTCGACTACCGGGGACAAGAATGATGATCCCTTGAATAATGTATATGAGTGGTGGAACGTGACGCAATTTTCCCATCCCCACCCCGTAAAGCGTAATGAGTATTGTGCTTACCCATGTACCTACAACCCAATCGGAAGTAAACCAATGTGGCCCCCACATGCCAATTGCCGCGACAGGAAGGCCTAAGAGAATTTCTGTCATACTTGCGTTGAAAATAAGGCCAATAGCGACAGAAATCCCGATCAGTGCGGTGACATGAAGAACGAATGGGATTTCATCAATAAATACCGGTACCGATAATGGTTGATTGATTATGTTGGCTAAGCCTAACCCCATAACAATGCCGATGAATATTTTCATTACTATGAGTGCGCTTTGTGCAAGCAGTTCGATACCTGACCGAAAGTCATTGAGAGCAAGACTGGCTAAGCCGTTGGTGACGGTTAACCCAGGAATAAAAAGGACAATGGAAGAAATGCACAGTGCCAATGTTGGTAAGCCGGGAACCTGTGCCGCTATCATACCGGTTAAAAAACTGGCTACTAAGGCGACAAAGAACTCGACAAGAATGCTTCTTGGCCCAGTCAGGAAAATTTGTGCTAGCCAGGCTATAGCGCCCAGAATAATGGATAAACCGACCGCCAGATAAGTACTGCCAACTAACATTAAATAACATGGCGGAAGCAATAAATTGGCAAAGCACAAGGTACGATTCGAGTAGGTTTCTGAACCTTCGTAATGGGAATGAGTCGAAAACCCTTTAAGCGTTGCGACTAAATCACGTAAGTTAACCGAGGGTGGTTTTTTGTTTTCCATCACGACTTTTTGCGTGGGTTGCTCAAAAATAGTGATGACTTTTGTCGGGGTCACATCAATAGAGACATCAATGTTCTGGCGTTTTGCATAAGCTTGAGTGTATTGAGCTACCGAGTAAGGCGCACAACCAGATTGATGTAATCGGTCCGAAAAGCTCAAAATTTCTTGCTGGCATTGTTCGATATGATTTGTTTGTTTCATTCTGTTTGTTTCTCAATCACCAAGGCGATATATGTTTGAGGGGCATTCTAATTCAATAGTATCCTCATTCAAGCGTAACCAATAGTCGTGTATAGAGGACGGGCCCCTACAAACGAACAAGGCAATGGTTAAAAAGATAGGATTCATTGAATGAGAGGTTATCAGTTTATCGTTGAGGTAAATCAGTCATTGTTGAAGCTGCAACCTCAAAAATAGATCCGCTCACGCAGCTATTTGAAGGCGTAAAACTCCAAATCCATGAGGTGATTGATTTAACTCTGAGGCTTTTAGAAAAGCTCGGTAATGAGTAAAGGAAACTAATATTTAGGAAATGGAAGCCTAAATAAGATTGATGATGAGCGTTAGAATCACAACTAGAATGGAACCGACATAAGCAATTTCAATAATGTTTGAATCAATCCAGTTGCAGTATGCTTGAATTGCTAAACTCAGTTTGTTTTTCATAATGGCCTTTGGAAAATTAACCGAAATCTACTGTAAATAATAGCTTATTATGAGTGAGCTTTGATGACGGTTTCAAAGGTTCCTTAGCGCTAACAGTGTGATTGCGGCGCTCACGTATTAACAATATCGTCCCGTGGGTTCATGAGGCGGATACAGTCGATAAGGTTTAAGAGCAGAAAATTGGGTTAAAAAAGAGCCGCTTATTTGTGGTTCATCGCGGCTTTCCAAGAAGTAGTCGGTATCTCGATACCCATACCCCATTCGCTTGATTAGCTTTATCTTGTTGTTTATCCCTTCTAGGGTGCAGGTGTTTAGCGGATAACTTGCCGATGCGATAATACCGTGAAGATAAGGACTCAGTTTTCGTGCGAACTC
>NZ_JBFRMS010000006.1:0-2334 GCF_041470505.1 Vibrio sp. 10N.261.55.C5 | reverse complement strand
AATTACGCAACAAAGCCCATGGCATTTTTCATTCCATCGTTGGGTTTTGTGTTTAAGGTGGTATGGTTAGGTTCAGTGGTGGCGTTGCTCACTACTTAACGCGGCGTTATGTCTCTGTAGAGTCAGATACATCCTGTGAAATGAAAGCCGTCCTTAGCTAATGTATATTTTAAAAAAGGAGCGATGATATGGGTCTGTTTAGTATGTTTAAACGAAAGAAAAATAATCCAGAATTGGAAAGTATTGTGGTAGGTTGGTTTCGCACAGAAACGAGTAAGTTATTGGGTTTAGAAGCAAATACAAAAGAATATAATGATGCTTGCCAATCAGCCGGAGAAACTCTTCAAGCAACCTTATTGCCTGTCTTGGATAAACAATTAATGCAAGATGTAGCTGATACGCTTTCTTCAATTTCATCTGACCGATTTAATGAAATGTTTGGAGAATATATGATTCTACTTTTTGTGAGATTTAGTGTCATTTCAAAGGAAATATTGAATGGTAGAGTAAATGCCGAAGAGGCTACACCAAATATTCTAGCTGGCGTCTTACACGACCAATTAAAAAATCTTATTAAACAGGTGAAATAAAAAGGCAAGGGATAGATATGTTCGGACTGTTCAAGAAAAAGCAAAAATCTGATTTGGAAAAGCTTATAGAGAAAGATGGTATTGAATATGCTGCAAAAAGATTTTCTGAAATCATATTGCAGAAGATACCAACAGCAGATATCACATACCAATTTGTCCTTGAGGAGATTGAGGCAGCGAGTCAAGGAAACGACACAGCAATAAGCTTTGCTAGAAACTGTGGTATTAGTCCACAGGAGTATAAAGGCTCAATGAGCAATTCTCGGCCAGAAGTGGATGGCCCTGATGGCCCTCAGCAATTCTTATTGGCACTTTGTATGCAACTTCAGCCTAATGTCGATTTAGTCGTAGAATTACGAACTAAGATCGTTGATAACATTATGAAAACTTTATCACTTGGGAAGTATGAAAGTCAGAAAAGCTCGCCCCTAAAGGGAGGTATGAGATTAGACGAAGCTGAAGTCGATATTTTATTCATCGTTAATGATGGTGCCGTTATTTACATTAATGATGAAGCGGGTCATTTATTTGAAATCGATAAAGATGGCGATGAAAAACTAGAGGGGAGAGTTGTCAACTTCGTTTTTTCAGGCCAATCAACAGGAACTGTTATTGAAGTATTTGTAGCATTCGATGATTCTGACTCTTACACAATGTTTACCCTCCAAACTGGGACGGTAGAACGGCTAAATTATGTCGCACAAGCTATATTTAAGTATTTCGCAGAAAATGGGATACAAGATGTGTTTTCACCTATTGAGCAATATGCTACTCAGTATGTCTACACATTTAAGCTGTATAGAAAAAGCGAAAAATACTTTATGGTTAATAACTCGCAAACACAAGCATACTTAATAGATGGTCCAACTATTTTGCGTGATGATGCAGATGAAATAAAAAGAATTTTTTGGGATTAACCATCTTTTTTCAAGAGTAATCTTCTATGGTTAAACGCAGAGATCTTAAACAAGTACATGAAAATGCTGTATTACAGCAATTCTCCAAATATATGGAAAATCTAGGTATCACCTTGGATGTGCTAGAAACACCTGATCCACCCGAGGCGATTATTGAAATCAATGGCAAGAAGACATGGCTAGAGGTCACTGATGCTTTCTTGGATAAAGATCATGCTATTGGTCTTACATAGACAGAACCTTAAGCACTAAGCTCAGCGTAAATCCCGTCTAACGTAATGTTTTCTTTAGACTTCCTCTGCGCGGGCTTTTGAGCGTTCCTTGATATATAACTGGTAGCCCATTCGATTTTATTGCTGATTTCTGACCATGCGCCGTGACTGATACATTCAAATATTGGTAACAGCCAGACATCCACATTTTTTGCCGCTTTAAACAATGAGACCGATGGCATTATCTGAAGCGCAATACTACGCCTAATGATCAGCGCAAGTAAACTGGCCCAGATGAGCCCATCAACGATGGCCTTTTGTGCGGTGACAAATCGTTGCCAGTTGGTGTGAGACTTTAACTCTTTAAAAAGCAGTTCCACCTGCCATCGACAGCGGTAGATCGCCATGATGTCATCGGCAGTAAAGGTGTCTGAAGGTAAGTTAGTTATCCAAATGATGTGCACCATTAATACTGGACAGTGAGCTTAGTGACTTTCCATACTTATGCTAATTCGTGATTTGCTAATACCTGGTTATCCGAAACTCATTTCTGTCCAGAAACGTTTTTAAAATTGATCAAACTCTATTGTCCTCCGTAAGCGTGTCACGAACCCC
>NZ_JBFRMS010000005.1:0-58914 GCF_041470505.1 Vibrio sp. 10N.261.55.C5 | reverse complement strand
AAGTTAGTTTGCAAACATCAGAGGCTGTTGGTGTCTTGGTTCCAGGGAGTAGCAATGTAATTGGCGGATTAACCGGGTTTCAACCTTATGTGCGCGACATGGAGGTAGATACCAATCCCGTAACGGTCTTATACCGTGTAGCAGATTGGAATTTTCGCGATGATTCTGGGAGCTTCGACAATGCGGGGGGAATCTGGGCTTCTGGAGCTAACGCCGTATACACAGACAGAGGTGACGGGTTTATATATTTTGTCGATACCTCACCCGCTGGAGCCATCGGTATATCATGGCGAAACCAAGCGCATTACCGGAATGTGACTGGGCCAAGTCTTTATAGTGTAACACTCTCAGATAGCGCCCGACAAACTCCTGTCCCGAGATATGGGCAATACTATTATTCGGATACACAAGATTGGGGGTCATGGAGTCGACGTGTGTACAATGATGAACTGCCAGTACAGATCGAACGCATACGACTTTTTGTAAATGCTAGAAGTTATCCTCAAATTGCCTATCACGCAGGGCATTCATGTTCGGTTCCGACAGGGCAAGATGTATGTGATGTTATCCTAAGCTCACCTTGGACAATGACAGCTGGTGGATCGGCTTATTATCACAGTAGCTTCACTGTACGTAGTGAAGACCAGACTTTATCGAGTAACCCTACGTACCCCGTTGGATCATACAATGATAGGTACTATCCATCTGTAGAGGAAACCTCATTTAATGAAGATACCAAGGTCTTATCGGTTCGCGTCGAGCTTACATGCCATACGTGCTACCAAAATAGGATTTACATGGATAGATATGAACTGCAAGATGCCGATGGAAACAAGCTCAATGTCTCGCGATTTAACTCAACGGTCAACAGCACGACTTTTGAAGGCCAATATAATCTAACCGAGCTACCAGAGGGGACTCATGAAGTCTACGTCTATGCAAGAGAGCGCCACGGTCCAGACACTCGTAAACATGCCGTCACTTACGTCAGTGACAAGACCGCTCCATCGATACTCATGGGTTATGATGGAAGCACTTTATCAGATCAGGTGACCGATTTGAGAAAAGTGACCTTTACCGTTTCTGACAGCTCTAGCATCAATGACATTACTGTCTCATTACGTGGTTCTCGTTATGACATTGACTATCAGCTTGGATACTCACTTATTGAAGAAACAGTAAACAGCCAAACCTATCAACTCGAATTACCTAAACTCTTCCCCACGCTTGATGAAAATGAAATCTATTCGTTATCGGTCGTTGCTGCAGACGAATTTAGTAATACCAACTCAATACTCAGAAGTTTCAGTTACAAGCCCGAAAACTTGATTGTCATGGACACCATTGACTATTTAGCGTCGCAAAGTAATACACCGCTGTATTTATCAAATGGTAAACCAATGGCGATCATCCTGACAGAGCGAGCACTCACACTCGAAAACAGTATGTTGGCCACGGGTGACCAGCAGGGTGAAATCACCAACAATGCCTCCTCGGACTTCCCTATTCGAATTCAAACTAAAAACGGTTGGGTTGAAGTCACTCCGGGAGAAACGAAGGACATCGTAATCGACTTAGGCAATGGTGACCCCCTATATGTCGAAGTCTATCCGGTTTCAGATAACAACAATGGACAAGCCGATTTTCTGTTTAATTTGCCGCAACTCAGTTCAGCGTATATCGATTGAGGTACTGGTGCGTCCAGAGCAGTACGTTCGTAATAAAAAAGGAGCTTGACGCTCCTTTAATTGTTTAACTAAACAGAAAATGTACATGCAACGAGCGTATAATCGTCTTTTGCGCCTTTCCGTTCAATACGACGTAATAAGCTGTTAGATAATTTTGTGACATTTTTCATGGTGTTCGGTGAGAATCTAGGGTTTTCCTCCCAGTACGCATGTGCGCCATCACTCATCAGATAAATAGTTAAATTCTGTAGGTCATCAACGTAATCAGAAACTTTAAAGCTGAAAAACTCAGGTTTCATTGGTACAACTTGAGATATAGCTGTTGTGATTAGGTTTTTCCCTGTTGCGTTTTTCAATTGGGCCTTCGTATATAACTTCTGATCGATCAACATTTGATGCTGAGTATGATCTTTAGTTAGTTGGACCAACTTGTTTCCTTGCTTTACGTAAGCTCGACAATCGCCAATATGACCAATTATTATTTCGGTTGAATTTACGTATGCATAAGTAAGTGTTGTTGAAGCCACTTCATATTCAGGGTCATAGTTAGACAGCACTTTAACGTTCGTTAAGATACCTTCGAATAAATCTGGAGAAAGTAAACGAGCCTTGGACAGATGAGACTTCTCTAAATACTCAACAGCAGCCATTGAAGCTAAATCAGAGCCCTTGTAAGAACCAACTCCATCGGCCACTGCAAAAAGAAAACCATCATCACACCTAGTGGGGGTAAGGATCGAATCTTGGTTTACTCTTTTATCAGATTTAGCATGAGTGAAACTACTACATTCCTTTAGCTTTAGCATTATTCGACAACCTCAACAACGTTGGTTATATCTTCCAAAACGAGATCAATATTCGTATATCGAGTGCGTGCTTGGAAATCAGCACATTTTGCAATTATTTTCTGCAAATGTTTATCTTGAACGTCCAACTCTTCAAACACTCTACCTAAAGCAAAAATATCCGTTTGATGCGTGTAGATGCCTGAGTACATCAATTCTGGAGCACAGTATCTCGTAGTACCAAGAATGGTTCCGAAAGAAGTTAGAACCTCAGATGTTGGGTCAGGATCGGTTTTTCGAATTAAACCAAAGTCTGAAATCTTATAGAAGACATCTGGTGTTACCTCACCGTTCAATTGTATGTACTTATCATGTGAAAACTTCAGAATATTAAATGGCTTGATGTCTCTATGTAGGTAACCTTTACTATGAATATGTTGTAAACCTTTACACGTCATAATCATGACATCGAGTTTGTCTTGCTCACTTAGTTCATTTGCTTTAATGAGATCCGCCAAGTCACAATCTGCAAGTTCCATAATAAAGTAAGGTGAATCACAGTCTAGATCTGCGAGGTAGATATCAACGACATACTTGTGTTCACATTTATTCTGACTGAAAACCTCACGCTTAAATCGTTCTTTAAACATTTTAAGATCGTTCTTTGGAGCCAAAACCTTACGCGCATATTGATTAGGTTGTTCACCTTCTTTGTAGTTTCTGACAAGCTCGATTTTTTCGACAAAGCCAAAACCGCCTTCGCCTAAAGGTTCAACAGTTGTAAATTTATAGTTCGCGATAGATAACACGAATAGACCTCAAAACGTTGTCCATCAATTATTGACAGGTTTATTAATATACAAATCATATAGTTGCCGTGAGAATACAACATTTTAAATAAGAGGGCGAGATTACATAGTTCACCTTACAGCAGTGATATCCGCTTTTTTGATTTCGGATAATTTCTGCTTGGTATGAGACATTAGTACTCTCCCACATTTAGGCATATCTCAGAAACATAAATCATCAACGGTTATTACGAAGAAGCCCCTGTTCACATAAGCATGAACAGGGGCGGTAAAGGCGCGTGAGAATATCTAATCGCTTCGCCCTGTTAATCGTCAGTAAATAGTACTGAGGGACGGTATAGAGAACATAAATTGAGCCGTACCTTCCATTCGCTCAGACGGAAACACTTCAACTTCCAAGAGGTCACCTGCAGGCCCAAGATCTACCATCACCGCTTTGGTTTCGCCTGGTAACACATTCACAATACCCGTATCCGCCACAATCGAGATAGCGAAGTCCGAATCCTTACGGTTACTGATTTCCGCTGTTTGTGGACCAGTTGCACGTTGCCCACCTTCAATTATGAGCGGATCTTCGGTGTAAATTCGAGCCAGTGCATTTGATGAAACATCATACAAAGCTTGGTTTGCAGGTACGTAAGGTTGTGCCTCAACAACAATCAGGTTATCTGGCTCATATCCAAAGGATATTTCTTTGTTTTGTACGTTCTTCTGCTCATCTTCAGCGGTAATAATTAGCTTGTACCTTTCTCCTTCATCATAATTGAGCGTGGGGAATATTTTGGGCTTCGCTACACGAAACAGCCCATCACCATGAGATAGCACCGCCAGATAGACATTCTCTTCAGCATCAGATCCCAACAGTTGCACACTAGTCGGCACAGCCTCACTGAAATCTTCCAAATGGATTTCAAGATCACGTATATCACTCAACACCTCGGGTAATGCTTCGCCTGAATACATAACCTGTATCTTGGGCTTCACAGTATCAATCGTGAACGTTTCAACGCGGTTGGTTTCGTTGCCATACGAGTCAATGACTTTAAATACAAAAGGCACATTCATTTCAACATCTAGAGCAGACACATCGAAGCTGAAATCGTATGTCTGCAAGTCGATCTGATTTGTATGAGAGACAGGGATGTCTTGTGGACCGGCTCCAATGTTGGCCGTTGCCGAAATGGAGCTATATCGCCACATGGAAGACCGCCAATCAAAAACAGTATCGGCATCATACGTTTGCATCGTAATTTTTTGTGCGGCTCGATCATAATGAATAGAGCGAATGGCGATTGGATTGTAATCCCAATATGTATATAAGTAACCGCCGTGAATGTTCATCGAGCCGTCTTCTTTAGCGGTATAGATAGAATATGGGATATAACCGCGCCCTGTGGCGTAAATATAGTTCGTACTGATGTCGCATGATGTCACGCCGGGGTTCACGTAGCATGAGCCGCCAGCGGTTATGGTGAGCTTTTGTCGATAACTACGTGGCTCAACGAATACTCGCACGGCATTGATTGTATAGGGAACATTCGTTTTCGGTCTGTCATTGGTGATCCACTCACTTGATAAATTGGTTTTGTGCCACACCCCCGTAAATTTCGGTGCCATATCAACCCCCGCAGCGAGGTTGAAATTCAAATCACGATATCGATAAGTCGAACAGTAATGACCCGATTCCGTATAAAAATGGAAGTAGCTGTACATTTGAGGGTAGTTAATGGTCGGCTGGTAATACGCATACGTAGAGTCTGTGTTGCTGACCATATGATTGAGTTTCTTCCAACCATAAGGGGAGTCATTAGTAGCAAATTGTGAGAGTAAGCGGCCATATCTAATCGAGACTGGGTTGCTGTATATCGTCATACCTGAGTAGTACGATTCCCAAACGCCAGATTGCGCGTTACGTACTTCAATCTTATTGGAGCTGGTGTCTGGGCAAGTAAAGTCCATATGTGACGATCGAGCAAGGGTACTTACATTACCTGATGTATCATAAACATCGATTCCAAATTGGTAATATCCGGGCGCAGGGACAAGTCCCGCACCAGTGGTGGCCGCGATAGACCCCGCCACAATCACGGTTTTTCTTTCTAGATTATATTCAACGTCTTTGTATTTCTTGGAACCATCTGGTTGCTTAACCCAATATCTGGCTCGTGAGATGCCGTTGTTGTCACTAATGTCACTCACTTCAAGCTGCTTCGTTGTCCCTGTGTTCCCAAAATTATCGATGTGACCATAATATGCATTGAGAATGTGAACGAACTGCCCACTGATCACCGGCTTAATCGTGTCTTGCACAAATGTATAAGATTCCGTTGAGACGACTGCATTGGATAAATCTAGGTATTCCACAACAACGGTGTACTCCCCTTCGTTTTGAGGCACCTTGCTGAGAACCACTTCCTTACCGTAGAAATCCTTGCCGTCTATGTTCAGTCGATCATGGATATTTATGACAGCGGTCAACTGACTTTCAACTAGACCTGAACCATGTTGCAGTCGAACCTGAATTTTTCTATCCAAACCAGATGAAATCTTAAGGGTCAGCGTGTCTCTTATGTTGACCATGTTCAATTCACGGCCATCGACGCTTTTAGGGTTGCCACTCGTATCGGTAAATGAAACTTGTTCTAGCGCAGCCGAAGCGATTGGAACATTCGTTAGCCCTAAAATCATTGTCATTAAGGAGAGCTTTAGTGTGGTCTTCATTTTCTCTGTACCTTTCAAAGTCAGCCATGCGGTCTATGGTCGAAACAAAGGCATCGGCCATCTCACCGATGTTATCTTCTGTGGTACATAGAAATTCAAATTAATGGCATGATTTTCAGTGATTATTTTACGTAACTGAAGGTAAAGGGAGAAGATTGGCTACCGCGCTAGGCTTGGTTAAATGAATGACAAGAAAGACCAACGCCGTCAGTCTCGCCATTCATTTTCGAGGTAGAGAAGGTGTATTGTACGTTTAACTTAATCGGATGGGCTTCGAGATCAGTCAGTGTCAGTCGTCGTACTGGTAACGGGCTTTGACCCAGTAGTTTGTGAGTCTATAGGCTTACGCTCAAACTTTAGGATAAACATAAAGACATTAATTCCGACAATGACAGACAGTACTACAGGAATATATTCCATCTCCATCGTTGTCAGTATGGAAGATTGACCAATTACTTTACTCAATATGAAAAAAACTATACTTCGATATCACTCGACTTGGATTGCTGCGGCAGAAGTCGGAGAAATAACATGGGAAACAGCAAGCATGTTGATAGAGGCTTTTGATTTGGGGGTTTGCGAAACGGAAGAAATTCTACGTAACGGTGTGGTTCATTCACCTTCTATTGCAGAACAGGCGATTGAGATAAAAAATGATACATTTCAGTATCTTGAGAACATAGGAAAGCCCATCAAATTTCCACCAGCAAGACTACACAATGAACGTTGTGATGAGGTCGTTATTGAAATCTCTGAAACGGTTAATTTCAAAGCTAGGAACCGCAACAAACAATTGAAAATCGAAGTATAACTAACAAGGGGGCGCTCTTTGTTGTTCAATGAACACGAAGGATTGGTGGTATACCAAATAGAATGAATGCCAGCTGATGTTGAGCTGGCAGGGGGATTACAGGTCGTTGAACTTCAACCCTTCCTCTAGAAAATATTCCATGAAATTGTTATCAAAAAGCTTTGAGAATTTACCTTTCGCCTTATCTGTGTGGCAAGGATTTGCTACACCAAGTAAAAGGATTTCGTCTTCATTTTCCCAATGACTAGAATACACAATGCAAGTGTCACTCGTTCTATCGAATTGACGTCGTGCTCGATTCCATTTGCCTTGTTTGGCGCTGTCAAACCATGGACTGCTCGGGTCCCACAAGTGGATATGCCCCAACCCTGCATCTTCAGCGTCTGTCGGATAGGCTAGACTTGCAACACGGCCAAGATATTGAACCGATAGATCATCGTCGTAACTTAAGTGAAGGGAGATATCTTTGCACAAAGCTTCAACGTCATTGAAACCTTGTGCTTTGATTTCTTGTTCAAATCGAGGGGATGGGGTGACGTTTTTCATGCGTTCCCCTAGTGATAATTAGAGACAGTCGCTTGTGTCGCCGCTTTGAGTTTTGCAACTTTATCAGAAGTCATCTCAAAGCTAGTCTCATATTTACCAATCGAAGCCACTTGGAGTTGGCGTTCGATCGACATTAAATCACCAACGGCACGGCGTAGCTTCGCTGTAGCCTTACGAATTTGTTTTGCTGTTTCAACCGCTGGTTGCTCATACGCCGTTGCACGACGACTTAGGCTTTCGTGTTGCGCTTTAAGAATCATCTCAAAACCACGGATATAACCGTCTGCGACCACCAGCTCATCGATAGTTACTTTATCAAAATAGCTCTCAGGTACATCTGATTGCTCAATCTCACTGTAAACTTCTCTAAGCTGTTTAGTTTGAGTGTTGAGTTTTGCAATGATAGACATAGCCATTTCTAAGCTTTCAGCCGAAACTTGGCGTTGGTTATCTTTACACTCAATTGTCTCTAGACGAAGATCCATAGCTTTAGCAACAGTATCGCCCATTGACGCACTGGCATTGCCACCGAGCGCAGCAAGAATACTTGCACTCATAATTAGCCTCTTCTTCATTGTGACCTCAAAAACATTATAGGAGTAATTATAGAGAGGTGATAAACCTAGCTCATTTCACGGGACGGGAATTATCCATGTCCAAAGCCAGATTACAACCATTCAATATTGCTAACAATCAGCCCATAATGATTAATATCACACCACTCATGCCCATATGTTGCGCAGGTAGCGTTTAGTGCAACAGTTGCAATAATGACATCGCAGATTTAACCCAAACCATCATTACGCTTTAGGAAGCGATTCAGAGCGGTTCTAGGGATAGTTTAGGGAAAATCAAAGGGATATCGTCTTAAAGCAAGTCTAACATTATACAATAAGTGTGATTAGGATCACATATTACCGTTAACCTTCTTCAATGTCTCTGAATTTCTGTGAGTGTTTTGTAAATTCGTTTGAGTGGCTGGTGGCACATAAAAGTTTCCAAAATAGCGATGGAACCTCGCCATTAAATGGGCGCTAAATCTATTTAAACGATGTCGTTATAGTTTCAATCCCTTAATCAGCTTACCAACCGCGTCAGCATTGGCCACGAAGAGACTGCACTGCTCTGAAAAAGATAAACCAATTTTTTTGTACAGTTTTTGGGAGACAGTGGCATCGCAATGCTGGCGAATGATCAATTGCTGTATGCCGATAACTGCGGCTATATAGGTATGAGGATTGTCCGTCATCCAGCGTCTTAGCGTATTAACAGGCACAGCAAACCCACTCAGACGCTCAACCTTGTATGGTATCCCTAAAAGGCTATGAGTCTCATGGTGATTCGATATTGATAGACTCACCGCGTTTTGCAGAACCGCTTTATATGTCTCCGGTTGTAACTCAATAGCTGTACACGCTGTATCAAACAGCATGGCTTTTTCAGGTGAAGTCTTGCACCAATTTTTGAGACGAGTAATCGAAATATGACCGACGTTCGCTACCAAGGCGATATCATTTTCCATTTGATAGCTAGACATGTCCCAGGACCTCTTGTTTCGATTGGTAAGCAAGCATGCTTTCTAGAGCGTTCGATTTCTTTGCAGCCCGCTTGACCGGCTTGGCTGTTGGCTTAGTCTCCAACACTCTCTCCAACACCAGATTATCATTCACAATGACTGGCACTTCGAGTGACTGTGCTACAGGCTTGTTTGTAGGAGCGGTTGATAAGTTTGCACAATAGGTAAGACGGGTTGAGAGATCGACTTTAGACACCGCTTTGCTCTTCAAGGTCGCGCTCTCAACTGAAATGCTATGTGCTAAGTCAGTATACCACTCGGTTGCATTGTGCATTTTCTCAAGCTGCTTTTCTAGCATCAACTTGAGATTCGTTAGATTAGGTCGTAGGTGAGACGCTGACGGTTCAAATAACGCACCAGCTGACTGTGGATGATATTGAGTAATCGCTAGTTTATACATCTCAAGGTGATGATCGCGGTTTTGTGTTTCGTCTACACCTGACTTCTCTGCGATTTCAATTTTATCGCGTATTGACTGAACCGCTTGAACCATCGGCTGCCACTTTTGAACAACTCCTATGGCAGTTTTACTCAGTTCGCTCATTGCTTTTTCTGTAACAGTAGCAAGGCGTGTTAGAAAAGACGCATCCACACAAAGATGGTTCCTTTGCGATGGGGTCAGCGCCATGCGTTGCAATTCATTAAATGAAGACAGCGCATCTTGATTGAGCAGTAACCATGCTTTGTATGCCGCTGCCCTTTGAGTGTGACTAATCTCGTGAGTATTAAACTGGACGTTAAATATCGATGTAGATAACGTATCAAACCCTTCTTCCACATATTGGTGAGCAAGATTAAACAACTGTTGAACCTGAAGCAGTGACTCTTGATGTGGCGTTCCCGCATGCAAAGCCGCCTTTACCTGCTTCCTTTGCTTATTTCTTAGTTCACGCACAACACGAAGTACACCCACTTTATCCATCCTGTGTTGCTTCATGGTAATAGCCCAAGGCTGTTTTTGGATTTCCTCAACAGACATTGATTGATAGTCCAAAGCGCCGAGTTCTGCGAACAATTGAGTACGCTTGAGAAGTTCACGGTACTTAGCGATATATGAAGGTGACACGACCACGCCCCCCATCGTATTCAACATTTCAGCTGGACACGTTGATATAAACTTTCTTACTGGGCCACGATGACGGAGCGCACGAGCTAAATGTGAATCATGTACATCCAATGCACGTTCAAAGCCACCCAGTCTCTTAAACATCTCTATGGACTGTTCGGTGACGGCGATTTTTGCACCATCCACCAGCTCTCCATGGCAGTTAATGAGCTCAGTTTGCACGCTAACTTCTTTTTCATATGCATACCCAAAGTCAACATTAAGGCCATTTAACTTATTGGCATGGGCAAGATGTAAGCGCGAATCTACTGACAATGGATAGAATTTAACGCGGGTATTCGATTTCGTAAGCTTACCATTTTGAGTTCGTACTACTCGCTTTGTGAAATGGGCTTTTGCTGACACCTTTCTCGGTTTCTCGTTATACGCCACACCTAGCACCGCACTTTTTAAATACGGGATAGACTGAGTAAGTAAAGTCGGTTTCTTTGAAGGAAACTCAGTAGCGAGGGCTTTGTTCACGAATTGCTGGGCAGATTGTAAGCTTACGAACTCACGTTGAACTAATTTATCGGAGATCGCTTCCATTACATTGTTGATGCGATTAGTGGCCAACTCAGTGAACGTGGTAGATAGATACTCTGACTCAAAAGACTTCGATACCAATTTTCCGTCAATGCGTACCTTCCCCATTTCGGGCGTACCAAAGGTAACAGACCCGATATCGACCAGATGCACTTCACCTTTGATGTTTGCACTCACCTGATACTGGCCATCGTCAACTTGCGTGTCATTGAATGAATGTGAAACCGACATTTCCACTTTGACTGGCGTATTGTGTTGGGGATTACGCTCAAGCGTGCAATTGTTGAAGCCTGCTTCGTTAGTGATATCCGAGGTATCAATCGGACGTCGCCAATACGACAGCAGCGCACGGTGGTTGGCCACATAATGGTTCGGTTCCTCTTTTTTGAACACAGGCATCATGACGGCTTCAGGGAGTGGATACTCTGGGTCGACTAACTTGATAACCTTTCCTGTTTCCGCTTCCCACTCGGCATTGGTTTTCGGAAATGGGACCCAAGACTCAGGACGGAGGTGAAGATCACGCCAAATGGCAAGCGGTCTAAATGGCAGGCTCGCTATTCCGTCAATGCCCCATCGGTAGCTTAGGTATACAGCGTGTCGTTCAGAAAAGAGGTTGATTTGTGCTTTCACCGCTTGGGCTTTATACATGGCCAAATAGCCGCGTCTCGCTTTCGCGTTCAATGTCACATCATTTTGGATTTCTATGATGCCGGGATGTGTGTGCTCTTTGCCTTCGGCCACAAGTTGACGAAATTCTGCAGCCCTTTGCTGTGAAAGAATTGATAATTGGGCAAAAAGTCTGACTAACTTCTCCAAGTAGCGCGGCTTTAAGACGTTGGGTTGAAGCGCAATTCTGCCATAGCCTACACTGTCATATCCTTTCGCATGTAGAGCACGAGCTCTCATGTTCGCAGATAAACGGAACATGTAATCACGCAAACGTAAGGCTTCCTCTTGACCTAGAATATTCCAACGGTCTTGTTTAGCCAAACTGGTTTGTGTTTTATCAATGGTGCCAACTTGGGTACAGATCAAACACCCATATCGAGCTTTCCCTGAACATCCAGCCCCGTGCTTTTGTCCCACTGAGATTTCACACGCTTCTTGCGCGGCATTTCCATAAATCGCTAACAGTAAAGCAAAGTCCGGCAAAAAGGCAGGAATGGCATTATGGACACCCAGTAAATTTTTAGTGAGCGGCTTCTTTCCGGCTAACTCTAGTGCAGTAAATACCTCTGAGGTTAGCCAATCTCTGATGGGGGCGTATTGGTACAGTTGAAATTTACTGACATCAGTTTGGTCCACCAGCTCCGCCTTGAGTGCGTCGATGGTCTTGTCAGCAGTACCTTGCTTCTTCATATTTCGAGTGCGACGTGTACTTTCATCTTTTGCGCGTGAACCCGAAAAAGAGATCACCGGTGACGACGCGTACTGCTCCATGCCTTCCATGCCTTCAAAGCGATTCAACATCGTTTTAATGTATTTCTCGGAAGGGATCAGCTTCAAAATGACAGTGCAATCGCCGGACATAGACGCGTTCTGAATCACTTTTTGCGCCGACAAGTAACGATTGGCGTACTCTTCATGAAAGTCAGGCGCAACACAATCGTAGAATAGGTTGATACCACACTCCTTCGCATAGGCTTTCAAGAACGGGGCCGCATACTCGCTGTACATCTGCATTGGCAGGGCTTCTGCACCGGGATTAACGGTGCTTATCATCAATGGACGAGATGATTCGATTTTTCCTTCCGCAATGCTTTGCTTGTACGCTTCAATCAAGCACAGTGCGACCAATGTACTGTCTTTCCCCATACTTAAGCCTTCATGACAAATATACTTTTCATCAGCTTCAATCAGGCTACGCGTTTCACTCACTGTTTCGTTGTATCGATTAATGATACCGACGTGTAAGGCATACAATTGATTGTTCAATTCATCTTGTGCTGTCGATGCTAATAAAGTCATATCCGATTACCTAAGTCATCTTGTATACCTTAACTATAACGTGCATTGGACATTTTGAAAGTTTCTCCCCCCGTTTAATGGTAGACTTTTCTTTCACTTTCTAGACAGAGGTAATTGTTCTCCCTAGACTGATAATACATCGAGTGAGCAAGGACAACATTATGAACGCGAAGACAGATTTCAAAGTACCATACACACCCAATCATGCGCTCAATGGCAAGGACCTAGAAGTGGTGTTCTTTGTCGGTGAAGAAGGGATCAACAAGTATGGCTTTCGTACGCTCGAAGGCATTCTGTTGACCAAAGAGTTAGCCGACCATTTCAAAAATGAAGAAGGTTCAGACAAGATACCTGCCCACTTAAAACGTCAACGTGATCTCGAAAAGTCACGCAGCGAACCGCTCCAAGACTACTTTCGAACCCGCGATAATACCGTATTGCCCGGACTGGCGATTTGTTTAAGCCACCTTAAGGATGAAGAAGAAATCATTGTAGGTAACCGTAAGATGATTAAAGCCGTGATCCCTGCCGACTGTGATCGGCATATCGCAGACGGTCAAAACCGCAATGAGCTATTTCAAGTTTTATTGACCGAAATGCCTGAGCTTGCAACGCAAACCCTGAGCGTGAAATTCCTTGTCTCAGATACCGAC
Source organism: Vibrio sp. 10N.261.55.C5 (assembly GCF_041470505.1). Lineage (NCBI taxonomy): Bacteria > Pseudomonadati > Pseudomonadota > Gammaproteobacteria > Vibrionales > Vibrionaceae > Vibrio > Vibrio sp. 10N.261.55.C5. Next base: position 45,703 of record NZ_JBFRMS010000005.1, on the reverse strand, counting down.
ACACTGGAGCCAGTGACAGAGCAAATAAAGCAACTATTCAGTGATTATCACTACAATCAGAGAAAACCAACAACGAGTCAAAACCTCTACTTCGACAGCAGCAAACCTTACAGCCGGTTATTACGTCGATTTCTGGATTTAGAAGTAAACCAATTCACCTTATGGGACCTGATCTCGGTAAGTGGAAAACTCACCAACGGCCAACTTTTCATCTTAAAGCAGCTTCAAGATTTCTTAAACATTGCCAGTGCTTCCACAGCTGCGAAAATAAATGCATTACTCACCAAGAACCCTGAAATGGCAGATCAGTTGTTCAACATGCTCAAGCCTGCGCTTACGAGCGTACTCAACGCTATGCCAATTGGTGAAAGCGATCCTGAGAATGACCCTATGTATAGCAAAGCTATTTATTTCTACGGATGCGCGTGGGTTTGTCGCTCCATCATCGAAGAAGGTATGTCTAATGGTACGGCACCAGACTGGACTGCTCTGGAGCGCTTAAAAACACTTCCGTTACTCAACATGAAAGACAGCTGGTGGACTCAAGCAGACGTTGTGCAAAAGCTACAGTTAGACAATGCTAAAGAGCCGAAATACAGAATGCAAAAAGGTTCAGAGAAACTGATGGGCCGACGTCTGTGCAAAGTCTGTGGTATCTACCCGTGTGATGAAATTTAGCCTTTGGAATAAACGCTAAGGAGAGAGATTATGGAACTGAATTTACAAGCCTATCGCTGCCCGTCTGCAATGACTCAAGCTCGACTTGCTATAACTATGGCTCATTCAAGTAATGAATCCCTATGGCTTCACTCCATTGAACCTATGCTAGAGCATCATATTAAGGCTTACCTTGCTTCGGAATACCCTAACGCCACTCTCGCTGTGTTTATGGCCAAAGAGATAACAGAAGCGATGCAAAACGAATGGTTGTCTGATGACAGTTTGTTTGATGAAGATGACTTGGATGGGGCGACAGTTCAGTGCTTGTACTGCATTTCATTCAATGAAAACGTGGACAACCTGGCTATACCCATCCAATAAAAAAGGTGCATCTAAACTGAAGAGTCTAAATGCACCAATAACGACACAAGGACGTTCTTATATCGAGGTCATAGTCTTACCAACGCACGACCATTTGCGCTGTGGCGGTATCCCCAGAATCATCATAACCAACAACCGTCACTAACTCTGATTCGCCCGGTTGTCTTAACTCTGAAATCCGTTTACCGATATTGCGACGCTCGTTATCACCAACTGTCCAATCGTATTTGACCATTTTACCATCTAAGTCTTTACATTTTGCTTCGATACGGGCGGTCTTCGAGTACATACGGTAATCGATAGAGCACGTCGGTGGTTGGTTTGGCACCACTTCAATTGGAATGATCGCTTCCGCTTCTTGACCGTAGTTAGTGAGAATTTTCAATTTCAATTCATGGTCACCCGTTAATAGGTTCTCAATATTTGCTGATGACTTCTCTAACTCAGGTTGTAACTCACCATCGACATACCATTGATAGTCTGCCACTCGGTCTGATGGGTGACCACCTCGAATTGTCGGACGGACATTAACATCAAGTGGCGAACGTTGATAACTGTTACTATACCGTGCAGTTAAATCCACAGTGATCGGCTCAGGTTCCAATACCTCCACATATTCAGTAAAGGTGTCGTAGTTACCGCGATCATCTTCTACCGTAACCGAAATTGGGTATATACCCGGTTGTTTTGCGGTAAATCGCGCTCGATGTCCGTAATCTTTCGTCAACTCCAGTCGGCCTTGTCCGTTCCACTCATACAAATAGTACTCGCGTAAATTCGCACCAATTGGACGTCGTAACCAGATCTCAATCACTGAAGGTGCAACGAGCACACGCTGTTTATACGCCACGTCGAATTGTGGGAACTGATACTCCCATACACGAACCTTATGATCGAATTCCGCATACGTTAACGCCTTGGCATCTTTAACCCACGCACGCAGTGTGAATGTATGAAAGTCAGCTCGGTCCAAATCATCATTCGTTGGAGTAAAGTCCACAACATTCGAATCAACAATGGTTCCGTCTGGTCTTACCCATTCAATTTCAAGTTCGGAGTCCATATTGGAATACGGTGTATCGACATCTCCAACCAAAGTTAACGTATCGGTGGTTTCAACATCAGTATCCCCTTTCACTCTTACTCGAACAGGTTTCGCTCGCTGAGAACGTACTGAGCGGTATTCTGTTGCCCAGCTGTGTTCATCGGTTTCATAACCAAGATACGCCGCTTTTGCGATAATCTTGTTGCTGCCTTCACCTGTTGCAGTGTATTCGAGTGTACTACCGCCTTCAGTGAACGTGACTCCACCATCAATAGACCATTTAATAAGCATATTACCGGCATCCGCCTCTTCACCTTGATCAAGAAGCGTGTACGTTCTTGTCATACCGGTGATCAGGTTTGCTGCCCCAACTAGTTCAGTTTGTGGCACTCGGTACGCCATGATTTGTACGACGTCGGTTTCTGCTATCTCCCCTGTGAAGCGATTTGGAACATGACCTTTCACCAACCAAATACCTTCTACTGAGGTACTGAAAGAAAAGCGCTTACCAGGTTCTCCATATAGATTCCACGTACTGCCATTGTCTTCCGATATGTACCATGACACTTCACCAGAGGCGTCTTTGTCATCACGGGTAAGATGTTGATATTGAATAGCGGCATTCATCGGTACAGAACCCGTTATACGCAGTGTACGCAGTTCACCTTCGATTGCCGTTCCTTTCATGATTTTCAAGGTCCCGCGTTGAGAGCGAACCATTGAAACATAATTTTCATTTGGCGATTTTAGTTTCGCTTGTGCATAGAATCGAAGGTCACCGATGTCATCTGATGAGAAGTTTACATCAAAGTCATTCACACCTGATTCGTTCATATCTTGCCAATCCGTCAGGCCATGTAGGTTCTTCTCTTTGTCCATGACAGCAATTCGAACAGACCAATCACCAAGCTCTTCAGATTTGTATACGACATCTCGGTAAAAACTACTATACAGCCCAAATTTCGATTTAACCTTGAATGTGTCAACGGTGGACGTTTCACGAGAAGTTTGCTCAACCTTGAGCCTTGCTCGTGTAGAAGGAACCGCATAAGTCTTCACCGCACTCTCAACTACTTGTTCTGGTAAACGGGCGTAATGAACTTGAACGGCATAATCATCCATCTGCCACAAATCTCGGTGGTTTGCACTGTTTCTGTCTGTGATTACCTTCGTGATAGTGTGCTCGGTGTATCGGTTGGACTGTTTGATGTATTGGCTTTCTAAGGTTTCACCATTTTTAAGGAGCGTAATGTAAATAGGCGACGCCGCTGATTTAACTCGATATCTCCCGATTCTAGATTGCCCCATCTCAACCGCATATATGCCATCTTCAAACATACCGTCGTCGTCGAAGATGATCTCTGGAGTATCTGGGGTATGAACGATTAGGCTTGTATCGTCGACTTTGATTAAGTTTTTTCGGCCTTCAGAGTCATGGATATAAATCTCAGCTTCCACTGTCGCAGGACCCGTATTTTCAAATACACCAATCAGCTCAGGGCTCGCAGTATCCCATGCTTCTTCCAAACCTTGAGGGATGACTGTCCAGTTCACGGAACAAGTCATTTGAGTCGGGTTTTTGATCCCTTGTACCGCCTCATGCTCTGACTTGAACATTCTACAAGCTCGACCTTTCGTTTGTGCGAATGTGATGTCTTGGTTCTGCACAAGTGCCACTTTGCGGTCACTGATGTTGTCGTATTCGAAGTCTAAAGGTAAGAATGAAATGGAATACTCTCTTTGAACTACGTTGTTGTTCCCGTCCTTACCACGCACAATGACTTTATGAACTGTATTAGACTCCCATGGGGTTTCCATTTTGATCGCACGAGCCATCTTGAATTCACCAATATGCTCAACGGGTACGCCATCAAGCAAAATATCAGTGATTTCATTCTCAATACTGGTTTCATCTTGCACGGTGAAAATCATATGCTCCATGAAGTTGATTTCATCACCAGTACTAAACAGCGTGTCATTGTTGTACAGACGAATCTCAGGAGGTAAACGGTCTAACTGCATTGCAGTCACTTCCTTGTCACCTCTGTTTGCAAATCTATCTAAGGCTTTTATGTTGCCTTGATAAAATCCATCTACCACTGAACTGAGCGGAATTCGATAGACAAACTTGTTGCCAATCTGTTGAGGGATACCAAAGCTGTCTACTGTCTTCTCGGTATAGGTAACGTGTTCATTTCTGAATAAATCGCCTATATCCCTACCCTCTAGCGTAACAAAATCGGATACACCGACATGATCTGTATGCTCTTCAAAGCTCAAACTAACCTTGGATGGTAACCACCACTTATTTGCTGTATCGGTACTGTGCGGCGAACTGAGAACGACTACAGCTTCATTGTTTTGGACAACCACCGTTTCTCCACCAACATCAATCGAAATATCATTGCTAGTGGTATCTCCGACAGCTTTGACAGCATACTGCTCAATAACGGGCGGTCTGTAATCCCACGCGTATTGGATCTGACTGTTCGGGGCTGATACGACATCGTATTTATCCGAGACTTTTAATGCTGTGGTAAGTTGCCCTGTCAGTGAATCGTCACCAGATAGATGAAAGGCAGAAATGGCGACCACGCATGAATCTTGGCCTTCAGGCACCTCACACGATTCACCAAACTGAGTTAAGGCCACCACCTGATCAAATGGACGAGGCTCGACCTCAACAGTAATTTTGCGAAGTTTTTCATTCTTATCGTGCGTAATGAAGCTCAAGCCTTGATATTGAGCTGAAGTAGTGTCCGTGGTGACATTTACAATCACAGGCGGAACGGGTTCAAGGATAGTGTAGGCCACGCTGTCTTCAATCAATGTGATGCGTTCTTTCTCAATACCATTGAAGTAAGAAATGCGATATGAACGGTAATGCTCTCCTGCAGCTGCGGTAGGTCGACCATCGAGCGCTAATCCATTCGCATTCCAGCTCGGGTCGGTATCACCTGTCCATTCGAAGAAACACTTTAGATTGCTACTGTCAGACGTATACGCTTCTTCTCGCACTGTTTCTAATCTACAACCAGATGCTGCGGCTTCTTTAGCTAAGGCTGAATACTCTTTCACGCCACGATAGATTTCATCAGGGTAAGTAAACTCTACTTTTGGCGGCACACTCGTTATGGAACCGATGATGTACACTGATTTCGCAACAGCAGCAGTCCCTATAACTGTTAGTGAACAACTAATAAGAATTTTGATTAACTTGTTCATAGTGCTCTTCAACTCCAAACGCAATTTCATTGGGATAGGTTAAATAAGGTCGAGAGCAATTTTTGAAATTAACAAGCCTATTTTTGAAGATTAAAGTTTTTCTCGCGGCATTCATTGTAAAGGAGGGATTTGGATTATTACCCCTTCACGACTATGAAGGGGCTGAATGAGAATGAAGACTTATGGTAAAAATATATGGATTAATAAACCTGGCGCGACCGCGATACCGAACGTGAATAAGGACAAGTATAAGTCCGTGGCTACATATGCGCCGATGTCTTTCTTTTTATCAGAAGAAGATTGTGCATTTTTAGACAGGTGTTTAGATATTTCCGTTCCAAACTTTTCAGACAATGGATGACGTCGATTTGACTGATAAATCTCAAAGACAAATTTATCAAAATGCTTGAGTTCTTGTAGACGACATTTGATAAACGGGGAGACAAGACAGTAGCATACCGCCACCAGTAAAAAGCAAATTATTGTGAGTGACATGCTATTCAATGGGTTTGTCAAAAAGACAATTATCCCCAATTGAAGTGAGATGTATCCAACAAGAAAATTTAGCGTCTTCATTCCAATACCTTCACCACAGGACTATTCACAAAGGGATCTGGCATGGAAAGCAACAACCGCCCCCCAGTTGCATTGAGCAATTCAATATTCAGCGGTTCACTTTCATCATTTGTCGCCCTGACTCCATATGTCATGGTATGGCTTTGGTCTTTAAAGGAAGTTTGATACGCAAAAAAGCAGGTGGCATTTGACGCCTCAGACTTACAAACTTTTGTTACCAAATTCACTGACTGCACCCCACCATGAGCGACAGCAAAATCAGGCCACTGAATCGCCTTTGAATCTAGTGTTGAGTTGTCCATTGCATACAGGTTTAAAATATACTCGCGTGATGATTTTTCCATCATCGTGTAATCACTGAATCGATTCGCTCTCGTTGTCCACATCATCACGGTAACAATAGTGATTAAGGCCACAAGTCCACACACCAGAAGCCATGTCACCTTCACGTTGTTGCCTGATTTTTCATTACATTGGTTAGTACTCAACATCCATAACCTCACTCATTCTAATTGCTACTTGAGACATTGGAGCCTTGGAGTCCGTTGTTTGCCTCTAGCACGAACGAGTAGTCTTCGATGGACTTAGACCACTTATGTAAGTCCGAACAATCAAGACTCTTCAAAGCATAATTTTGCAATGAGTGAGCAAGTGGGTGTTGGACTGCAATGGAGATCGCCACAAATTGAAGCCCAGTAAGCTCCACAGACGTTTCTACGACTGAATCATAAGGAATGTTACATTGGGCGGAAGCATAGCGTGACAAATAGGCGATGGTGTCCCCACACTCCGTTCCACACGCTTCTTTGTAACGACTGATTATGTCGTCACTGGTGTTAGCCATAGCTGAACTCATGAAGACCAAAGTGCTTAAAACCATAGTTAGAATTTTCATTGCATAGTGACCATTGTTGGGGTGTGATTTTCATTGTAAGGAGCGGTAGAAATAAGTTTTTCAAACAAGGAAGGTAATTTGGACTTTAAATTGACAAGCAGGTTTTGGAGCCTGCTTGCCTATTTGGGAGATCATTTGCATAACTTATTTTCTTTCAAAGAAAGGACATTGTTATGCGGCGTTTTCGACTTGTTCTTCGTCTTCATTTTCCAAGTCATCCATGTCAGTCGCAAATGACTCGACCCGACGCGTCTCTAAAATTTTATCGATGGCTTGGTCTTGGGTGTACCCCCGCTCCATCAGAGCCGCTAATTCCATTTTGTCTTTCGGGTCCGTGGAGTACATCAGCAGCATTGCAGGAGGCGCGTAAAAACGCACAACCTCTTTGATGTCATCACCAATTTGGAAGAAGATTTCTGAGTACCTATTTTTACGGGTCCTAATCGATTTGAGAATTTCGAATTCTTGGTCTGACAATGCCACCAGCTTGTCATTTTTAACTTGATTAATCGTGTCTGATTTCTGATACAGGAAGCAACGATATACACAGTTGGCGGCTATGGCTTTACCTACAGATGAACCATACAAGTCACTCAACAATTGGGTGATAATCCAAGCACTAGCATCCACCTTCCTAAAACGCCTAAAGGCACTCTCAAGGAACGATGATACTGGGTTAGCACCTGTGGACCCTTGCTTTTCTTGAAGGAACTCCCAACACTCATCCACAATGAAGGCTTTCGAACGACGCTGAGAACCGGCTTGAGCATCACCCAAGAAGAAATGTTGGTAACACAGGTTGATGATCTGCATTAAGGCAATTACCTGCAATTCCGGTTGCGACTTCAGCTCTTCTAATTCACAGACAATGAATGGGTTGTCCAGCGTTGGGGGCGGCTTATTGACCGTAAACATATCGCCAAACATTTCGCCTTCACGGAATGGTTTTAACTGTTCACCAATGTCTTTCAGCTCTTTACGAGAGCTCGCAGAACACATATCAGCGAAGATCGTGACACTTGAGTCGCGACCATGCTTATCCCACATCAATTTCAAAATGGTCGTCATACCACGCTTCTGCAACGTCGTGAGCGTACCATTGGGCTCTGCCATCACCGACAGCATTTCCAAAATCATACCAGCCTGCCCTTCCTTACCACTGAACTCAACAATGGACGGGAAAGGGTTGAGTGAGAACTTCATATCTTGACCGAAACTGATAAATTGACCATTCAACGCTTCACACAAACGGTAGTAGCTTCGACCCACATCGATAATCATTGCCATACCACCATCGCGCTTGGCTTCAGCAATATGTTGAGCGGTCTTCATCAGCTTATCGATTTCTGACTTGGGTAAATTCATCATGTTCCATAGATGCTGGCTTGGCATCTTGCCTGACCCCAATATGCACGTCACAATGTATTGGACGAGAACCGACTTGCCCGAGCCCGACTCCGCGACAACGATACCGTTCATTGAGCCATCGGTTTCAAAAGGATTGAACCCAAACATCGACATGTCTCTGGTTACAAAGGGGATCACAGGTTTACTTGGTGAGTTGCCAGATGAACTGGAAATTATCGGGCTCATGAACGCGCAGACATCAGACGGTACTAAGTTATAGCGGTCTAATCTTTTGCGAGTCACAGGGTCTGGTGCGAAAGGTAATGAATGCAGGAACATAGGTGGAGTCATGTACTTGTCTTCTTCCAATTCGAATCCTGCAGGGGTTGAAGCTACTTTCTTGAAGCGTGCAATCTCCGTCTCTAAATGCTCCTCATCATCACCAAAAATCATAAACTGAAGATACGCATTCACCATCTTCGACTTCTTTTGCTCAATTTTGGTAAAAGCTTCATCAAAGTCAGCTCGCTGCCAACGAACAGTATCATTCCAATTTACTAATTTGTTGTTTGCCTGCATTGTCATGTATTTACGGCGACGCTTAATCTTACCCTCTTCTTTTTTAGAGTTAGGGTAATGGACATTCAATACAATCATGAAGTTCGACCATGCTGTAGAATGCCCATATCGCCAATCACTAAAGACATTCAGCATGTCACCAAAGCCCAGTGTTTTTGGGTATTCTTTGGGAGTAAGCATCGATATAGGCCGCTCATCAATGATGACCTTCGAATCGGTAAACTCGATTTTACCGCCCTGCTCCTGAACTTGATCTCGGGGCATGTAGGCTTCGTTTTTATTAACGTCTCCTTTGCGCCAAGTTGACGAGTCCTTTCTGTTCATGAGCCTTTGCATGAAGTGTAGCCAGCCCCACTGATCCATCGGGGTACAGAACAAGCCGACCTTGTTCAATGACTCTTCTGTATCAGTACGTAGATTATTGAAGTGTTTAAGTTCCTTTTTGGTAGGCACGCCAAAGTTGCCTTTGATTGGAACCTTCACTACGAAGTAACAATCAAACATGCGAGCTCGACAGTCGCTATCACCAAACCCTGATTGTGATGATTGCTGGAAGTGGTTAATCAGCCCCTTTGAAATCGAATTCAGTCTGTCGTTTGCCTCACCTGTTTGTCGACCTCCGTGGTACATAGAAAAGCTATTGGTGAAAGGGCTTAAATTATCATTCGCCCAAAACAAGACCTGAATAAACGTGTCTTCCGGCCAATCGGCCTTATAGATTTGTTCTAATAGCTCCTGTAACTCATCGTTAACGGCTGGCACCGTTTCAATCTTGTACATTAAGCCAATGTAACTGTCTTCGAGCTCGAAATATTTGTGCTTTCGGTTGTAGTCCAAGACAGGGAGAAGATCGCCAAATTTGGAGTTTTCGAATTGCTTAAAAAATCGTGAAATCGCACCCATGATATATGCCCCCTTATTGACGCAGTTGATCGATTAGCGAGTTCGCATTACTTCTCGCATTCTCTCTTAACTCAGAGTCGCTGATAGCCGGTCTTGCATTGCGTGACTCGACGCCAATCTGACCATCATCATTCACATCGTAGTTTTGCTCTTGGCTTTCCTTTCTGACATGGAAGTTGACGTATTGAGAATCATTGGTCTTAGCGCTTCTATCGACGACCCAAGTTCGCTGTGTTGCTTCGATGAATCCATAACCAGGGATCTGTAAGGTTTCTTTGTCTGTATATGGACGCACCAATGTACGAACAATATCGGCAGGCTTTCGCATGGCTAGGGGTTCTGGAGCCGGAAGAAGTAAATGCTGATATGCCGCTTCGGGTGAAGCTAACGCTGGAGCTTGAGAAAAGTTTGCGTGTTGTTGGGTTTCATTCACTGATGCTGAGTCAGCCTCAATGTCCGTTCCGTATTTTTCTTTGTATTCTTTCCCTGTGATGGTTTCGCCATCTTCGTCTGTGACCATGACACGTTCGTCACCTGTCGCCTTCGCATAGTCTTCAGCATTGTTATAGACATTGGTTAGCTCATAAACTTCTCGGACGGACGCACACGCTACACCACTTTTCGCGCCTGGACACACGCCCTCTTCTTCGCCTACGACAGAACAACCGGCTAAAGTAAGCAGCGCAAATGAGATAAATATGGATTGTTTAATCATAGGTCGATTCCTTCTACGATAATGGACGTGAGTTGAGCCTTACTCGTTGGCAGCCCGATAATGGAAGATGTTTTGTTGTTGAAAAATGCAGGAAGCCCAACACGGCCCGGACTCATTATCTGTAGAGACGCGTAAGTTGAATTCACTTTGGTAATGGCTTCTTTACACTGGCTATTTGGTGGGCGGGGGTATTTAGCTTCAGACCAAGTGCCTTCATATAAGGCGTGCAGCGCTTTGTCCGGATCATCGGAACATTGGGCTAACAACGTATTTTCATACTCCTTATCATCGAAGACAGGCACGATTGCTATGCGGAATCTTTTATCAGGGTGCTGCTTCTCAAGGATCTCTACGAAGTCACCGCAATGCTTACAACCCGTTGGTGCAATAAAGAGGGTCCCACCAAAAACTTTGGCTAATGGGTTTAAGTTAAACCCCGCAAAATCTTCTTCTGGGTTGATTTTCATTTTCTTCAAGTCGACATGGGATGCCGCGTAAAGCTCTTGTGGGGAGTTTACGAATTTGGTGTGAACGGTTGAGAATAATGAACCGCCCTTGATAAGAAATTTTCCATCACCGGTGGCCAGTAACATTTCACCGGTATCCAGCTCCATCATAATTAGCTTGTCGGTTTCAATTTCATAACTTGAAACCACATTGATGTCGGCATTGAGGAAATCTTGCGTTGGGGGTTCAGCTGCGACTTGAAGGCTGGCAAGCAACCCTAAGCCCAACATACCTTGAATTTTGATTGACCATTTCATAGCAACACTCCTAGTTAGTACCAAGAGTTTGCCAAACTTAGATCTGCATAATTTAAATTAGTGAGCCTTATTTCACGGCTTAATTGAATTTTATTGGTGACAGAGGTGAAGTGTTACATCAGAAAAGGTATTTAAATTAACGATAATCAGGGGATGAGGTTCACTTTCCCACAACTAACTATCGCAAGGTATAGTGTTGTTTAACTCCGCCTTTAGAGCTTGTATTAAAGCAAGAACAAATCGCTAATATTCATCGCACAAAATAACGTTAGATGGTATTTCAATGTCACAACCATCTTTATCTTCAATACTTATGCCGCCGAGGTGGAAATTGATTCCGAGGTAAAACCGCTCTAAACATGCTCGACCTCCTGCGTTAGTTCCTTGACCAGCAACTTCGACGTCCACATATCGATATTCGTTGTTAAATTCATCAAACACTTTTTGCCTAGATATCAAGCGACCCGTTTCATAGGCCATTATCTGACCTCGAATGCCATTTCTATACTTGGGCTTAACGTAGACCATTTCCAAAACGACTCTAATCGAATAGTACCCATCATCGTTATGTTCAAACTTACTTAAGCTGCAAAACCCGATCAATTCTTTTGGGTTTCTAGGGTCGACAAAGAAAATGAGCTCATAGAGATTCGGGTCAAGAAAACAACGTACATTAATCCCTTTCTCGCTTTCCGGTATCGACTCTCTTACACTATCAAGAGTGAATAGTTGGTTTTGAATTGGTATTGAAACCATCCAGTTATGTTCTACAATCTCAGTTTGATTAATTTGTGTATTGAAAATATCCCCGAAACTGTAAGTAGATCCGCACATTGTTTCAAATTGAATTTTCAATTGATGGAATAAATCAGAGTACTTCAATTTATCCATATGCTCTAAAGTAGATTCATCCAGATCAGAATAATTTTTGTATTTAATTAGCATAATGGTGCTCTCCGTAAATTGCTCATGCCTGACTGTCATTTATTGAGCGTGATGTCAGTTTCAGAAATTAATTCGTTTAGGTTTCTGATCCCTTTCCTGTCAGTCTTTCTAAGGTATCGGTTAGCAGACCAAGCGATAATTGTTGGTCGACCAAAATGCATTTCGACGTTCCTGACTGATTGTTGCCATTCTTTAAGTCCCCCATACCCCGTAATTGCAAGTCAGCCTCTGCCAAACTGAACCCATCAGAGTGATTGACCAACAAATCCAGTCGGTCTATGGATGGCGTTTTGAGTTGGGTAGTAGGCAGTAGGTCACAATGCCCGATACCTCCTTCCCGCGCTACGCGACCTCGGATCTGGTGCAGCGTAACCACACCAAGATTTTCAGGGTTCAGCACAACGACATAGTTCAGTTTTGGTATTGTGATCCCAACCTCAATCAATGTGGTCGCAATCAATATTTTCCCCTCACCCGACTTCATTGCATTTATGGCAGTCTCATTGTCTTGTTTAGACAACCCACCATGGGACAATTTAACGATGTCACCATACATCGCTTTCCAGTCATCAAAGAGTTGTTCAGCACTGGCTCTGTGTGAAACAGCTTGAGCTTTGGATTCACCTTTCATGGTGCTAATGATTAACACCTTGTCACCACGATTGATGCGTTCTTCAACTCGACAGATAACCTCATCGATTTGGGTATGCTCGTAACGGGTAGTGATCACTTCTCTAGGTGTGTGGTACTTGGTTAATTTGAAGTACGGCAGCATGCCAAAACTCATCATCGCTTGCGTTCTAGGAATGCACGTCGCACTCGACAACAACAGATGTGTCCGGCCATGAGTTATTAATGTGGATTCTTTTTGTTCAAGCCCCATTTTTTGCTCTTCGTCGATCCACAGTAGGTCGATAGGCATATTGTTGTGATGATGGAGCAAAGCCGTCGTACCAATCACGACACGGGTGTCTTCTGTCATCTCGTTGATGCATCGATAGCCTTTACCTACGAAGTTGTCATGCTCACTCTCAGACAATAAAAACTCGATGCCAATATCTGGCCAGCAGTTGTCGATCTCTTTATAGATTTGGGCTCCTAATATTAGGTTGGGAACCATAATGACGACACAACCACCAGCATCAACAACATGACGTGTCAGTATCGCGCCAATGACGGTTTTCCCCGTCCCCACATCCCCGAATAAGACACTTCGTGGGGCTCTGTTGTTAATCGCGGCTTTGATACCGCTCACGGCATCCAATTGTTCATCCGTCAGTTGAAACGGGACGACATCATTGAAATAGGTATCGTCTTTGTCGAGCTGAAATGGGTGAGTTAAATTTGGTTCGCCTTCCACTTCTGAGAACAACAAAGTAGCTGCTATTCTTTGTAGTATAGCGTTGCATTGTTCACTTTCTTCCAATGAATTTGGGAAATGCACAAATCTCAAAACCTCTTCTAAACACAGCGAGTGCGCTTCTAACAACCGTCTAATTTTCCCGTTGCTTAGATTTAATTTCGCTAATTCTTCTCGTATCTTTCTTGCCGTCAATGGGATCAGTTCATCAATATGCTGCTCCAAAAACTCAGCATACTTCAACCCTTTGAGTTGCTTACTTTTGACTTTATAGACCGGAGTGATTTTACCAATGAATTTTTCATTCAATGGCTGCGGGTGGTTGATAAACAGCGCGGTTCCGACTTGTTTCACTTTGCACAAGTAATAACCTCGATCATTAAGTCGACTTGCCAATTGTTGGCCGTATTCACTGTCTAATTTGGCAAAATGAGAAAAACGTTGAGCGACGTTTCGGGAGTCAACAACGCTGCCATTAATGACAGTCGTTCGATTGTATGATTCAGAAATAGAAGTCACTGTCCCTTGAATAACCACACAGTCACTGTCCGTAAGATAGGAAAAGTCAGACACCACTTGTCTCGTGTCCACAAACGATTCAGGTAACCGCAACAACACTTGCCAAACAGGAACTTTAAATGTGTCTTTGATGTACTTTATATCCAGCATTCTCGCGTTTCATTCTGATTCAATAATGCAGTAGTTATACACGTCTGAGCACTATCATTTAGTTACGATGGCTCTCAGTAATATGAAGTTGATTTAGAACGTCTTTACGAACGCTTACTGCTTTAGAGTCAGCTCATAAACCTTCTCGACCGGTTCTTCGATGTACCTACGTGTAACAGTTAACTCAACACCGCTGGTGGTTTTGGTTATTCTAAAGTTTTGGTTTGGAGACTGAGCCAAAACAGAGCCGTCATCATTAACAATCACGTCAACGGGTAATCGTTTCCCAAACGCCTCAATGTAGTCAGCTCCGACGTTGAATTCTGCAGCGCCGTCTGACGATACAGAGCTCCACTGGCCAACATAGGCATGAGAATCATCGAAGAAAACAGAAGAGAACTTTAGAACCAGAACACCAGACAGTACGAGTACGCCACATAGGGTCAGTGTCTTTCGATTTATACGTATCGACATAATGAATTCCTATAAACATGAGAACCCCATATTACTTGTGGTAGAAGTCGATTTTGCTAAATAGCGAGGGGAATTTGAGCTGCTATTTGATATTTGGGGAGTCGAAGTTAGCTCTAATCCTGATACCAATACTCCGAGCAGTTCAATGATGGTCGTTTCAGAATGTAATCCCAAGTTTTCATTGTTCTGATTAGATAATTGGTCTTGATGTTGACTGTCTTTGAGTTATAGCAACCGACGGCTTCCCAAACATGACCCTTAGCGTAGGTAAGGCATCCTTTGAATATATCTGCACTGATACGGATATTGAGAACAGGGTCAGTGGCAACATCTACCCAAGACTTATTAGGGTAGTTTCGTAAGATGTATTTGGAATGGATTGTATTCACCTGAGCGGGACCCAAGTCATAGGAATCGTTAGTATTTTTTACTTTACTGCCGATTTTGCCCCCCTCGCCAACCACAAGTAAGTTAAGAAAGTCTCTCGGGACATACTTCTCTCCTGCGACTTCAGCAACAATGCTGCATCTACTCGCGTTTGATAAAGCAACAGTATCTAATTTTGTGTCATGGATATCTGGCAAGAAAAACACGGTGATTCTCCTTTTCGTGGCCAATGATTGAAAGTCAGTATTGACTAAGTATGTTCCTGTGGTGATACACCTTTTCTCTTCATCTTTAATCTTCATTCGTTGAGCGGAAGTTTTTGATGAGGGAAGTACCCGACAACGTTCTGTCCCTCACTAGTCATTTGAAACAACTAGCTTCAAGCTAGGCTTAGTTAAACCAGGTTTTGCTTTAGGAACTACCCCCCCGATTATGTCTCCGTGACGATTTTTGATTACATGACCAGTGAATGCGAACTGGTCTAAAGCATCTCTCAGTTGAGGATCGTCCGTTCCGATAGTCGCGAGGTACAATTCAGGCTCGTAACCGTTGGCTTTCAATAGCTTTAATGCTTTTTCCTTATTACTTTTTTCCTTAGCGTTTCGCAAATAAGCAATCGTCTTTTGGAGTACCAATGTCGCTATCACAACTGAAATGATTAAAAGAAGGTTTGTCATTATTATCTCCTTGTTACGCTGCTACTGGTTTAAGTTCTACGATTTCGTAGTCAGGAAATCACACATTCCTGCAACTGTTCCATAGCAAGCGACTGAATTCGCAGGGAGCTTTAGCGTCGTTTCACTGTTTGAATTATCAGCGAGTGCAACCGAAGCGACCGTCATCAAACTCAACAATACAACCATCTTTTTCATTAACTACCCCGGCAACTCTAAGAGGATTTAGACTCTGACTGTCAGTTATACACGTCTAATCACTTGGGTTTACGAATTAGCGAAGCCATTTAAGCTTCTTATTTGACAATGGCACTCGATCCCAATCACATGATGAGGGATCGTCTTCAAATGAGGTAAACAGATAAAATAGTCCCACTAATTACATTTCTACGTCAGTGTCTATGCCATATTTCTCGTACTGGTTGTCTTGATGAATGGAACTGGAAACGTTATGGAAATGAATACAAAGTGTGTCCCTGTCAGAACCGCTGCGTGCTTAATTGTCGCCTTCGCGTGTTTGGCCGTGTATATGCTCACACCCAGCCGCACCGATTACTTAGATGCACGAGTAAACTTGTTATTTTCTCAATGCAGCTCAAGTCTTTTGGAAGATGAGTTCAAAATGGAACCATGTGAAGAGCTCTATCGAACCTACGCCAACATCTCGCGCAGTACCGCTTATCACTACATATCGGATAACGTGATGTTTAAACTTCATGGCGAGATTTCGAAGCTGGGCTACTCGTTGGACATCAACCAGGTCACCGATGGATTTATGCAAAAACTTCCGTCAGGCAAATACCACACGACACGACGCAATAACATCATCGACGCATTGATTAGCTCTCCAACAGAGTCCGTCGATTTTGATTATGAGGGAGGCATCGACGCCTCGCTTTAGTAATTTGGGAAACCCAAAAATCCAATCGTTTGATTGTTGCGATTGAACCCACTCCGTTGTTAACTTTTTGGGTTTCCCTACCACCTCCCCCACTCAATTCTCTAAATTCACTCTCAAAAGTTGTATCAACTATGTCCTAGTATCCGATGGGCATTACCATGTTAAAGTTTAATTTATACCACCCAGTGATTAACCTCATCCTCTCCCACGATGGCGTTATTGACGAACTCGACCTAGAAACTAACGTTGTCAGTGATACAGCGACACGGGTTCTCATCGATACCTGCTTCCAATTGCACGAAGATAAACAATCAATCGATTTAAACACGATTAAAGCGCGTGTATACGCTGAGTATGGGCAAGAGGGAGTCGACGCGATTACTACAGTTGCCATGGAGTCACTAGCGCAACCAGCAAACATAAATGCTCTTTCTGACTATGTTTCGCAAATCAACGACACTAACAACAAACGAACACTTCAGGTGGAGCTTCAAAAGCTATTAACACAATGTTCGTCAAACAAGACGACCGATGAAATCATAGGTTCGATGCATTCTGTTGTTGAGTCTTATGACGAAGTGGAAAAGGACAATGAGCAAGGCCCAATTTCATTGAAAGATGCCTTTGCTGCAACGCTGGACAACATGGAGCGCAGAAGCAAAGGGGAATTTAATGCATTTAAGTCGGGCTTTGCATGCTTTGAAGCACTTGGTGGATTCCGACCTGCAGATTTCATCATCCTTGCAGGCCGTCCATCTCATGGCAAAACCACCTTACTCCTGAACGTTATCAAAAACTCAAGTTATCAAAACGATGCACCATTCTTATTTTTCTCCCTTGAAATGAGCTCAGAATCGATTGGAGAGAATTTGCTATCTAACTTGGCAAGCGTACCACTGAGTAATATTCGAAACGCCAGCATGAGTGATACTCAATGGGCTGATTGTTCATCTGCGCTAGGTAGATCCGGTGATTACAATATTGAGATGGATGACGGTTCAATGACCGTCGAGGAGTTGTGTCGTCGCGCACGTCGCTTTTATCGGCAGCATAATGGAAAGATTTCTGGTATTGGTGTGGACTACATTCAGTTACTAACCAGTGAAAAATACAAAACTGATAATAGAAATTTAGAAGTCTCAGAAATATCACGACAGCTCAAAGCGTTGGGGAAAGAGTTACAAGTACCTGTTGTAGCACTATCCCAATTGTCTCGCGATATCGAGAAGCGTGCTGATAAACGCCCAGTGAATTCCGACTTACGAGAGTCAGGTTCGCTAGAGCAAGATGCGGATATCATCTGCTTTATTTATCGACCGGAAATGTATGATCCTCAAAATGAACCTGGTGTCGCTCATTTGATTATTAGCAAAGCTCGTAAATCAGCTATAGGCTCTGCAAAAACAACCTTCATTGGAAAATACGCTCAAATTAAAGATTCCTTCAATTACACGCAAAGCGCACCACCAGCTGCGTCACCTATTGCTGATCAATACCAAAGGACCGACAACAAAAAGCAGAATACCGAAACTAACGATACTCTGCCAAACAACAGTCCCAATGGGAGTGGAATTGAGTTCATCAACTAAGCAAGCGCACGTTCCCATGACTTAGAAAGTGACTTATGTGCGCCTAGCTTTTGTAAGGCGCTTGTCTTAACTTGGGTATATCGAGACGAGGAGAAACCGAGAGATTCAACCAAGTCGTTTCGATTCAATGTACCGGCTACTAATCCCATCTCATTCATGATCACAATTTTCTCGTTCGCATTGAGGGTCTTTAACTGGGCAATCAAGTGCTGTCTCAACTTAAGATGCGTCAAATCCGACACCACATTGTCGCTACATCCACTAGTTACCCCATATCGATTGTCGTTCGAACCTTGCTCAAAGTCATACAATGGTTTGGGTAAGTACGATGATGCACTGGAATCTGGGGTCAGCTTGTTGTTGGTTTTCTCGGAATTAATTTCAATTGCTTTTGAATAAGCGCCTGAAATGTCCCGGTCTGATACTTTCACCATCAGTGTATGGTGGAGCTCTTTTCTTGATACAACGGTCTTAACGCGAGCGCTCGCGTAAGTATCAAAGCTCGCTATACCCGTATGCTTATAGCAGCGTGCAGCACGAATCGTTTCCAAGGCAGCCTCTTGTACACGATCTGAAAGATAGTCGATATCATAGTTATGGCGGCGTAGTAACTTGCGGAAACTGTTTAATGACTTCAGCGTTACGTTCTGGATAGCAGTATTCAGATCTTTGAGCTGAGTCGGCTCAGGGCAACCTCGTTCCACCATTTCGTAAACCACGAACGCTGTCACTTGTAATTCGTTAAGAACAAAGTCGTCAGTTGCCTGTGACTGAAGTAGCTCTGCTGGAGTGTGTCTGTTAGAGACAACGTGGCCAACATAATTGGCGCAAGTTGCATCATTGGCAATTTCTGAAAGCTTCTGCCTCCAATTCGGTGTTGTTTGAGTAATTTCTTTGAACACCTTCCTTGTTGTAGTGGCCAATGTTTCAAGCACTTCTGATTGCGATTCTTTTACAGAATTAAAGCTTTCTGTAATGAGGGAATTCATTCTACTGATCGGGGCCATAGTAACGCTCCATACATTTTTTCATAACTGGGGTGGGTAAACTCATTATGGTTTTCCCCGATCATCGCGTCAATTTTCTCCCCCCGTTTCAATCTATCTCGAAAAAAAGTTCTCTTAATTGAAAACATAACGTTGTTCATCGAGCACTATGTTACGACCACTCAAATCGAGGAATCTAATGATGGCACCTTTGTTCAAGAAGACAGCGACGACTTTATTCACAATTTTGGCAATTGGTTCTGCAGCTACCGCATCAGCTTCTGAAGTTGAAATGTCACAACAACAATTCAACTCGATGCTTTTGAAAGCGTTCCAATCAAACCCTGAACTCTTAATCGCAGGAGTGGAATCCGTGAGGACATACCAAACAATGAAGCATAAACAAATGTTTTCAAAATCTTTGTATTATGATGAAGATACGCCGGTTCTTAATGAAGCTGGAGAGATCACTGTGGTGGAGTTTTTTGACTACGCATGTGGAGTATGTAAAAGGGGTGCAACGGAGTTGGCTCCCCTTTTAGGTAAAGACAAACGCATCCGATTCGTGTATAAAGATGTGTCCATTTTAGGTGCTAATTCCACTGAATTAGCAAAGATAGCCATTGCTGTAAATCAGATCTCTCCCAATGCATATCCAGCATTCCACAAAGAGCTTCTTTCAATGCAGCAGTCCGTCCCGCAGAAGGCATATGAGCTTGCTGAACTGATGGGATTAGACAGCTCGATCATCAAAAAGGCAGCGAATTCGTCACAAGTTAGTGCTATTTTAAATAAAAATAATAAACTTTTTAGAGATCTGAAACTTACTGGAACTCCGACTTTTTATATTGGTGAAAAAAAGTTCGGGGGGTTAATCAGTCGTCAACAGATGCTTGAAGAAGTGAACCTTCAATATAGCCAACTAGTAAATCAGACTAATAGGCAGGCAGTTAGTAAGTAGGAAGCATCGTGCATTGGTGTGGAGGTATTTACTCGTATGGCCCTGCAAAGTCACTCCAAGGAGGGAGTGGAGCAGACTAACTATAAGTAGTAAGGCATAACTACGAAATCACCACACATACTCCCCCGTTCTTCGGGGGTTTTTTTTTACTTATAGTGCCACAAGCTAGTCACTATATTGCTATAGCCTGTCGTCATTGTGCCACAAGCCAACCACCAGCGGCTCCACTAAGTTCAAAGTTAAGCCAGCCGGTTTGCATATAAACTATACAAAACCACACACCATTATTATAATTACTTCAGTTCTCAAAATCTTCTAAGTTCTCTGCCACTATCCGGTAGTTCCCTTATTAGTCGGGTGATATGTCCCGTTGATCATACCAGTCCTCGACTGAATTTATTGAAAATGTATTTTTCACTGATCCCTCATCGCGTGTAGCAACCGTCACACAGCACACCTAAGCAGATTGCCTCAGTCTTCTTTGGCGTGCTGTGTGGTGACAGTTACGTGTGGTGAAAAGTCGGATAACCTGGGGATAGGCTTCGACTTAACAATAATAAAAGTTGCCCTGCATTGGAGCGGGGCCTTTTTTTTTCTAAAAAGACACTTTACCCTTGGCATTTTCAGTTTCCTAACTTGAACAACTCTTTTATTTTCATTTTCCTTCATTGAAATGGTCGTTGATGTATACATAAGAAATCACCACGAGATCAAAACAAAGGTTATCTACCATGAGAAAAGTCACGTTGTACTTACTTCCGCGAGGGACACCGGCCCCGACTTCTATAAGTTCATCGATTCAACGTACAAAAAGGAATTGGAACTCCCTTCTGAACTGATTCAAAAAGGGGTGATTCTAGCGTTCGGTGATGGCGAAGATTCGTACCATGTGTATATCCAAGAAATTCACTATCAAGTGAATGAAGCAATAACTAAGGTGCTGTGTAGCTACTGCAACAATGATTTTCATGAAATGGGTATACTTCGGTAAAAAAGAATTCTTCGATGCCTTTCTAACGCGGCTGGTGGCTGATAAATGGGTGATTTCAGCTGACGAACCAGAGTAGTGCAGATGGCTTCTCTTGAACGAAAAAAAGAACCCGATCAATAAGGGTTCTTTTTTAATGCCAATAGATGTCAATTTGGAACTGCGTTTGGATTCAAGAGAAAAGCAATACATGAAGATCTGTGGCCATGTGTTCTAACTTCTAATATTATCTACACTCTATATTAATAACTATTAATATCTATTATTAGTATTGGAACTATGGGATCTATAATAACTATGGAGTATCTTAAGTAATTGTTTATAAAGAACTTTTAGCGGTTTCAGTTACACATTACCCGTATGTTTGATCTCATTTTCCGAACATATGATCATCTTACCCGAACTTATGATCTTTCTATCCGATTCTTTGATCTGTATATCCTTGTTTATTGATCATTTAGCTCTCTTCAAACACACACTTTATCCGTGTTTTCACCATGTTGACACTGAATAGATTTTTAGCACAGTTTTGAGCTGTGCATAAGTTAATTAAGCCTCTGTTTTTATTAGTAATTATCATCAACAGATAGGCTGTTAATTTCGTTAAGGAAGCTTTCAATTGATTGAGCCATTTCCACACGTTGTTCTTCTTCTTTTTCACGACGCTTGATAGCTACGTTTATCTTGCTTGCTCTGTCTTGTTCGCCTATTGACGTATAACAGTGTGAAAGGTTCTTTAGCTCATCAGTAGTGAGCTCACTTCCCCCGACACGCTTCATTTCTAATGAAGAGATTATCCGCTTTATATCTTCAATGTTGAGCTTTTGAACTGGGCCTTTCTTCTCAACCCAACGGTACAAGAATTTGATCTTTGATATCTTACGACCTTCACGGTAGACCTCATAGCCATGGGTTCTGCCATCTTCAGAGTCGTAGAACATGATCTCTTGATTTGTTTCTGAGTCTTCTTCTATACCTTTAATGCTGGCTTTGATGCAACGATCAATAAATACGCTGTTATTGGAAAAAGAACGTTTTCCTGATTTGATCTTCCCTGCAGGGTCATGGAGTCCAAATAAGCCCTTTAAGTCTTCAATATCAAAGGTTTGTAGGTAAGTCCCACCGCCTTTGAAACGACTAAGTATTTCATAGAGACGTTTGGCATACTCTTTTTTAAGGCTAAGAAAGCTCTGTGTAGTAATAAGAGCGTAGCTATTATTATACTCGATGTAGGCATCTTTGAGCTCTTCATTCGGCTTCATTGTCAGGCGTCTATCTTTGTATGTCACTCGTTTGAAAATTGAGATGAAGTCGAACTCTTGGATATCCTTGGTATCATCTTCAACTAACACACCAATATTTTTCTTAGTCAGTCTATCTGCAACAGGTCGGAGTGTCTTTGCTAGTTCCTTTGGATCAATGTTTAGCCATCGCGAAAGCTGAGTTGATGTGAATTGATAGGTTGGCGTGTTATTATTCTCCCAATCTTCAGGCTTCATGTGCGCTATCATTAAGGCAAACAGGTCTGCCTCACGCTGTGTGAGGTCTTGCTGGGAGAATACAAGCTTATGCGCTTTTTTAAACTGTTTTGGAAGTGTATGCTTCTTCGAGGTATTGACCATATCCATGCCTAATCTCAACTGTATTTTCTACTATCTGGAAGTATAACACTTTATCCGTGTTAGCATCACAGCTTTTCCGTTATTAACTCTAGAAATCCGTGTATTTCTACAAAAACTCTCCGCATGCATTGAAAGTTCGCTGGTGGCATCTTCGTCATCGGTTATAACGCTTTCAACTTCTTGATTATTAATCGCACATTCATACCTTTAAACACGTCCAATAACGATAGTATCAATGTCTAAACCAAACTATTTATCTCGTATGTGATCAGTTTATCCGTGTAACACTACAGATATTCCGTGTACGTTTACACTGTAAGATATCACTTCATTGAATTCGCTATGATATTGTTTTATATAGTTTTATATGTAGGGTAGTTGCGATAACTATAGGTTTTATACTCACGCTCATATATTCTATTTGGTTGAAATGCATCCAATCATAGTGAATTCTTGATCTATTTATCCGTGTTTTGTGCCAAGACACACCTAAGCCCTGTTCATTTAGATCAGTTTGTCCGTGTCACATGACAGGCGTGGGGGCAAATACCGGTCTTTAATGATCAGTTTATCCGTGTAGTATTACTCTTAATCCGTGTTTATACAGCTGACATGACAATTCTACTGCTTTCAATGATCAGTTTATCCGCGTATTAATACATTTAATCCGTGTTTTTTACCGACGAACCTAACCAAGAGGTTTGATGATCAGTTTATCCGTGTAAATGTACATATTATCCGTGTTTCGCTCACTTGGTGAGTGTCTAGTTTGTGGTAAAACCGTTCTTCTCCCAGTTCTCCGTAACAGTCATCAATACATTACATATTTTCCGTTTAAGCTAACAAACAGGAAGTACTGTTGTTTTGATGGTTTTGTGCTCGGTAAATGTACACTCTTCACGCTATTTGGTCTTATCCTGCTTATGTTTCCTATTCATAACCCCCTTGTTGATCATTTTATCCGTGTATACACATGCTTTTTCGATTAATCACACAATATATCCGTGTTTTTAGTGGTTATTAGATATGGTCACACATATTTTCCGTGCTTCCATCACATATAACCCGTAACTTATTACAGGTTTTCCGTGTTGTTTTGTTTTTCACACACAAAATCCGCGTTTCACACGGGTTTTATGTGATATTGATCCTATCCAATGTACTTTCTTAACCAGTATCCATAGCTGAACCACAGGTTGGACTTATCTCAATGCAACCCAACTCGCCAATGCGACACATCCAAGTGTTGTGACAGCCTCAAAGAAGCCGTTACTGGCTGGCGTCAGTGGCACTCGATATCGAGTGCTTATCGGCCAAAAGAAATTGACTCCCGATTTCGTACAGGCATCTCCTACCAGGTGAGCTATATAGCCAAAAGTCAGCGAGTATGCCCAAGGAAACTCATACGTCGCACACAAGAACCACAGCCCAAACGCAGCAAGTAAACTGTGTAACGCTCCTCGATGCCCAAGAATGCCTTCAATCGGTATACTCAAGAACGGTACAATGCGCCCTACCCTGCTATGTCTCGTGTCAATGTCAGGCAGTAATGCTCCTAACATTGCGAAACCCATACCTGCAAATGACATCCAATAGAATGTGTCTTGCATGGTATTCATGCAGATGTAATAGGCGCTTGCTGTTGTGATTTGATGATTGATTGCCTTCACGCAGCACCACCCTACTCACCCGTGTTGCCGTTCGTTGCTTTATCCACGCGACGCTCTAAGTCTTTAAAGGCAATGTCGCTTGAGGCTCGCACATCACGGAATAAATCATCACTACCGTCGTTGTTCGAATCGTATGGCATGAATGACAGCAAATAGACGCGGTACTGAGTACCTTCTCGAATAACTTCAGTATCCGATACGTCGTAATCAGACAGTTGTGCATTGGCCACCAGCTTATCGATCGTTTTTTCAGTCAACGATACGACTTTGCTTTCCGTTGTTGCTGAATTGGTTGTTTCTGATGTGTACGCACGTTCACTGCCCGATACGATTTGGCGATATTTCTTGGCCAATTCGAACTCAGCGTTAATCTTCGCTTTGGTTACCGCCATGTCTAAGTCAGAACTCATTCCTGTTCCGGCTGCAAAAAAGCCTTCACCGTTAGACTTCGGTGGTTTCATGTACCAAGATGGAATGTTACTCAGTGTCTCATCCACACGGTCAACCGTTGCGTCATGCTTCGCCTTTTCTACTTCCAATTTGGTCATGTCGTTAGATGCACAACCGACTGCCATGATTGAAATCATGAACGCAGCTAATGTTTTCTTTTGAGTCATTTTCATTGGTCTAGTCTCTTTTTAATGAATTAACGCTTTTGTTATACATACGCGAACTCATAGTTGAGAAAATAAATTGAAGTAGCGTTATAGCGACTGGGACCGTTGCGATGATTGCCCCAACACTCATCAAACCTGCCATTTCTTCCAGATAGATATTGACGCTGCTTAGAACGGTTGTGGTGTGTGAAGCTGCGTAGATTAAGCCGACATAAGTAAACACCCCAATCCACAGTGAGCCAGCCATTGCGATTTTGATGTCAGTGAGAGATGGAAGCATGTGCAGTGTTACTGAAGATAAAACCCAGATGAGAAACCACTGTTGCCACCCTGCTTTATTCATGAACAACGTTAGGTCAATTGTGTTGTTATTAAAAAGATACGGTGTCACTTGTGGTGAGAGGAAATACAGTGCGACGATGCCTGTGAAAATTGGGCCAATACTGACTATTACTTTTCGAATTGAACCGGAGATGGTCATTGGGTATTCGTAATTTACGTAGCCGAGCACGGGATTATCTTGAGTCGGCATTTGAAACAGTTTCACTTCGGTTACCTTAAACCCAACCAATTTGCACATCAGGTAATGTCCGAGTTCATGTAAAGGTACACCAACTATTCCCGTGATAAACACGAGTACTCTGCTCTTTTGGAAGCGCTCCATCAGATACTTAAGTACCCAAATGGCGGCAGCAATAGTTAGGAAGTGGATCATAGAGTTACCAATAAACGTAAAGACGGTAATAAGGTAACGTTTCCCTCAAACGATGTTTTCAATTAAAGAGCCAATTTTCGGGCGTTAATTGGCAATATTTATTGTTGACCGTGCCGTGCGTCTATCTTTCGGACCTTTATTTGATACAACTCACACCAATGGAGAACTTGTTGAAGTCTTTCTGGTTTCGTAGATTCATCGATCAAAAGCGCAGCCGCATTAGAAAGCTGTAGCTGTTCAAAATTCAATAGCCGCCCAGCTACACGGCCATCATTGTCATAATCCGCGTTCAGCATCTTGGCTTGATATTGGCACTTTGGAAAGGTCGTATAAGGGGAGTCTGACAGTATCGCGACTTCTCCGGATACATTGCCCAGCAGCAGGCTGACTTTTTCCGTCACGGATAATTCACACTTCTGGCCACGCAGGTCGATAACAGAAAGTACAAACGGCGACTCGGGGATAAGCGTTCTTGCCCAAACACCATTGAGCTTCACATTTGAGGGCAGAGGATGTCTCGCAAAGATATTGAGAAACAACTCATCAGGAACAGCCTTTGGTCCTAAGTTCAACCGGGTGATTATAAATTTCTTCGGTATCTTACCGAGCTCCACCAGCGTGCTCGTGAGCATTGATTCCATTTCGGCTTCTTTCAACCACACCCCGCCTTGCTTTATCGGCAAGTTAAAGCAATCACCATAAAGTCCTTCACCATTTGCGAGCCCTTTCGATTTCAATATCAACGGCACACCTGCGCCACTGCCAGTATTTGTTCTGTGTTTGGCGTATGGAATTACATAGTTCATACCTAGCATATTCGATGTCCATTTTTGATTCTGTCATCATTGGTTATACACCGATTTTGGACTGGTTTAGACAGTTAGGATTTCTTTCAAAGACATTGATATATAAGGGCTCAAGGAGAATTCGCTAATTTTCAAAGTGGGGGGAGATTACTACTAAAAAATGGATTTCGTGATGTATATTCATAACATCACAAACAAGTTTAAGAAGGCATATTATGATTACTGAAATGATTAGCTCGCTAAGAGATTCGGTTACTCCATTTAAATTTGATGGTAGTACTTGTGATGTGCTTAAGGCATACAACAAAGATGGGTCCCCGAGCTGGCTCGATGAAAAAGGTGAGCTCATCGAGGGGATTTACATTGGTATGGAGAACGAGGTTTACCATGCCCTACCCGCGTATTCATCATCTCAGTTGAAACTGCTTGTAAAGAAATCCCCTGCCCACTTTTACAGAAAATACATAAGCGATATTGACCGTGGTAGAACCGTGTCGAAGTCGCTGCAACGCACCTTTGATGCAGGCACTTATGGTCATGAGTTGGTCCTAGAGCCTCATGGGTTCTATGACCGCTATTACCGCGATATTGTGCCAGCTGATTACCCAAATGCCCTTAGAACGGTCGCAGAAATGCAAGCGCTTGTTGAGAAGCTTAACATCCCTAATGTGCCAAAAAGCGCCAATAAAGAGCGTTTGATGAAAGAGTTATTGGCAGTAGAACCGACCCTGCAATTTTGGGATACGGTTTTAGAAGAGCACAACAATAAGGCTATCCATAAAGGTAAAAAAGCGATTGATGCCATTGTCTGGGACGATGCACACCGCGTACACGAAACATGTCGAGATAATGTTGATGCAGATGCATTGATTCAAGATGGGTTACCAGAGATCTCCTTTATCGCTCGCTGCCCAGAAACTGGCTTGTGGCTCAAGTGTCGCTTTGACTGGCTACGCTTCGACTGTATTGCCGTTGATGTAAAAACAACTGCGAGTACGGACCCTGATGCGTTTGCCAAGCAAGCGGGTAACTTGGGATATCACATTCAAGAAGCGTTCTATACCTACGTAGCAAGCTTGCTTGAGGTGAACTTGGGTGCCTTCTTGTTTGCATGCATTGAGTATGTCGATGCTGATTTATGTGAAGTCTATGACTTACAAAGAAAGGAAGAATCGATGATTAAGTTCAAAGATGGGCTACATACATTGGCGACTTGCCTTTCTACAGGCGTATGGACAAAACGCGTGAATCTATCAGGAATCACTTCTATCACTATTCCGAAGTACTGCCGTTAATTGGAGGGCGCTATCATGACTAATCAATCACTAGTATTACAAGCAGTCGAGGCTGCACGTCCTCATTTTTCGACTATCGTTGCTGAGAACCAATCGGGTCTTGATACAGACTTAGAGCTGGAATATGTGGCATACATTCTGGAAAGCTTTGGTGAGTCGATTACCTCTAATATGGATGCGAACTCAGTGTATTGGAGCATACTGAACCAAGCGACCATTGGTTTGTCTGTTGAGGAAGGCTTGAATCACGGCACCTTTTTGTATCGTCACGATTATGTATCGAATTTCTTCGTGTTGGAATTTATGCCGACATACCACGGACTGATTCACTTAGCGTTCGAGTCAGGTGAAATGGCGCAAGTTACAGCGGATCAAGTTTTTAGCAATGACCAATTTGTCTATCATGGCTCTCGTTCACTGCCTGAGCATACTTCTCAAGGTGCCTATGCAAGTGGGGACTTACTATGTGCTTATGCTGTTGGGGAGACACTGGGAGGGCATGTTTATTGTGAAGCACTATCCCGTGAAGAGTTGGATGAGATCGAGCTTATGGCGGCTATGAGTTTCAGTTCTAACCAGTCGGTTTGGAATACTGCATTTGTTGGTCAGATGCGTAAGAAATCTGCAATTCGTAGAATGATGCGCTTGTTGTTCAATCAACTCGGTTTCGATAAGCCTCATTACCGCAGTCGTATTAAAACGCTCATGAGCGTAGAAGATAATATGTGGACGAACATGAAATCCACCATGGACCACGAGATCGCTCGTGGAAAGAAAGAGAAGCAATTATTAAGTTCAAACCAAAACAACGTTCCTGTTAACACCTTTGGACAGCCAATCAAGAACACCAATACTGTGTGTACTTCGAAGGTAGTTACACACACAGGTGAGTCTGCTGCTGATTTGATTAAGCGTGCAGGTTCCACTGATGGACCAAAAATGGAATTTATTCCTCCGGTTCAAGATGCAACAGAACAACCGTCAACTGATAACCCATCGCCAACCACTCTTGGTTCTGATGGCTTTATGGGCGGGTGGGGGTACTAATGACGAACACTGAAACTTACAACGAACCTGAGCGACTGCCTACTGCGAATATCATCACGCAAGGGAAGAAGAATGTATTCCTCACTCATTCTGTAGTGAGTGGTCGCTCCAAAAAACTGATCTACAAAACTAAGCGCAGCGATACCGGCTCTGTCAAAGAAGTTGAGTGTACTCAAGAGCAGGCCGATGTGTATATCCACCAGCAAGTCGTGAAGAGTTTGCGAACACATCCTGATGACATTAACTTGCCACATATGTCTATGTTAGGTCTTCCCAAGGAATATAAGGCAGTGCGTGAAAGAGATGTTCTGGTCCGTTTTCGAGTTCCCGAGGCGTCAATGTCTTGGATAGATAACGACATCCTCTCCGTTGACTCGACGACATGTTTCAATTCAGATTGCAGTTTTTTTCCTACTTCTGGCACAAG
This sequence comes from Vibrio sp. 10N.261.55.C5, assembly GCF_041470505.1. Classification (NCBI taxonomy): domain Bacteria; kingdom Pseudomonadati; phylum Pseudomonadota; class Gammaproteobacteria; order Vibrionales; family Vibrionaceae; genus Vibrio; species Vibrio sp. 10N.261.55.C5. The sequence continues at coordinate 16,480 of NZ_JBFRMS010000005.1, read as the reverse complement.
TAATTTTACCCTTGCTGTTCTGACAATTTACCCTGTGGATTCTGGATATTTTGCAACGTTGAAAACTGAACAAGGGTATACCGGTCTTCCTATGAGCCATTGGATGTCGTTAGTACCGATATGGCGAAAAACGGTGGTGAAGACAGAAATTGCGATTCTGATTGACAGTGAAGCTCAATCTGATTTACCTGGTCTTGCAAAGATGGCGAATAAACGCGGGTATACTTTCCTCGGAGCGATATCTGGTTTCTTCAATAAAGTAGAAGGCAGTTCTGAAGCTCTCCTTAGTCAGCTATCTGCCTGTAAGCTGTTTGCTGATGCTCGTGTCCCGGCTGAACCTACTATGGACGATGAATTTGGGTTTGCCTTTTCCATGGCCACCAATTCTGTGTATCGATTCGATGCAAGACGCTCAATTCTACTGACCATCATTGATTTCGATTCAAGCACCAATACATGGGTACTTGGCTTTACTGATACCGGTGAGCGATTAACACAGATCCCTTATTCTTATGACGACTTCTTTACGATGGGTTACCAAATTGCTGTTGTGGCGAGTTTTCGTGAGCAAGAATTAGTGAAAGTCTTTAGCTATCAATTCCACTCTAGTTGTCTCGATGAAGAGTCCTCTTCAAGCCAGCTAGAGACGAAAATTTAATATTCGGTGCTGCACCTCAAAGCCAATCTCCCCCCGTTTTCTATTCTCGGCCCCTGTTTATGCTTACCTAACGCCAATATGGGGGGAGGGGGTGTTTTGTTGATTTAGTATCTACTCATCAAAGACAAGAAGGTGATAGATACATGAATACAACTAAAGTGCCGAGCACTCACTCTGATCACGACACACAACCTGTACCCAGTCAGTTAATTGAATCGATGGAACGCTTTGAATTTGATTCGATGACAGAAGCACAGGTAGAAACCGCTTTTGAATACCTAATGGAGCAAGTGTCGTAGAGTATATTTCCGGCATTTTACCCGTGTTCCAATCTGTCATCATGACAGAATAGTAAGAGATTTTGATTGTTTAGTGTGACTAGCTTCATTCTGGTTTGCTTTCATCTTGTTGGCATTTCCACATTCTCATCACACCTGTTTGGTCACTACTACAACAAAATTTCTTTCTCATACATTGAAGCCTAACATTCAGTCAGTTCCCGCGTTTATGTATCGCAGAGCTGACTTTTCGTATGTTAGTGGTGGCTTCAAACCCATTACTCCTTACTCACGTCCGTTTATGAATTGCACAACATGGCCGATAAGTACAATAGTAGGACGCGTCCTACTATTTTAAGTTGTTGTTTTTGTTGTGTTTTGTTTTTTTCCTCTATCGTTCCCCTATCTTTTGCAGAAAAGTACATCATTAGTTTAAAACTGTATCGTAAGTCGAATTTCAATGAATTTATCCAAAATTGACTTATTATATCTTTTCTTACCTTTAATATTGGTTCATACTAGCTTTCAAACAGGCCACTGGTGGATATTGCTATGGGAACAATGACAGAGAAACAGCTCAAGACGCTTGAATTAGTTGACGAACTTGGGGACGGAGGTGCTAAATTCTTGGAATTGCGCCGCGAAACAAATGAAAAGCAACCTCGTTCTTTCACACAAGCTGAGGCATTGAAGTACCTCGAATGTTCTCAAAAGGTATTGACCGATTTAACGAAAGCGTTAGGTATCGATCCTAAACGCTATGCTGAGGTTGGTATTCAGTACTACCTGACTCTTGAAGAGCTGTACTTGATCCGCGATAACATGCCGAATACCACCGTTCTTAAGAAAAGACACAAACCATTCCAAAGAACAGCGAAACAAAAGACGCAGATTATTGCCGTTCAAAACCAAAAGGGCGGGGTATCTAAAACGTCACTGTCCAATACAATAGCAACAGGTTTGGCGATTAACTATCATGTTGGTTACAAGATCTGTCTTATTGACATGGATGGCCAGTCAACTCTGACAAGTTTCTACCCTCCAGTGCATAAACACGAAACCAAACACATTGAGCGAAATGGAGCTAAGTATATTTCTGACGCTCGCACCAGCATTGGCGACTTGATGACTCTTGATCCTAATACAGAGACGTTTCAAGACGATGTGCGCAACGCCGTTTCAGATACGCTCATCCCCAATCTGAAAATTATCCCTGCGTCCCAGTCTGATAGAGACACGGAATCTTTGAGTACCAGCGACGATTTGAAGAAGCAGAATGTTGACCCTACAACGCGTTTGAAAAATATCTTAGATGCACTCGATGGTGAGTTTGACATCATATTGATTGATACTCCGCCTTCATTGGGTTTTGCAACGTTGAACAGTTACTTCGCTGCGACTAGCGTGCTGATTCCGTGTAAGGCGGAACATAACGATACCGATGCAACTTGTGCGTACTTTCAATATCTTGACAGCATCATCGGCAACTTCATTGCTAAAGGTCATCAAGGCTACGATTTTGCGAAGATTGTCATTTCCAACTGGAAGGGCAGTGACTCTGAACTGGATATCTTCAATGCACTAGTCAGTCAGTTTGGCGACGCGGTATTGTCGACCAAAATGAAACACAGTGAAGCCGTGAAACGTTGTGCGTCCGAGCATAGCAGTGTATTCGAATTTTCTAGGTCAATGGACAGTAAGAAAGGTAAAGCGTTGGAAGCGGCGCAGGCAAACTGTAAAGAAGTGGTGGCCGACATTCATAAGCTGATCACGGACGTTTGGAAACAACAGGACAAAGGTGAGGAGCAATAATCATGGCCAATAACCGTCTAAAGAAAATCGCTGCTGCTAACGCTGCTAAGGCCGCACAAGAATCACCTTCAATCACTGAACCTGAAGTGGAGAGTGTGTCGAGCTCACAACGCAAGCCCCAAGCCTTCATGGGTGGTAATGAGCGCGAAACCACTATGACCTTAGCACAGGGGAAGTTGGCTTCCATTGAAGCTTCACTAAAGGAGGGCGGCATTAGTCTCCAAGAGTTTTTAACTGAGACTAAGAAGCTGGACTTTGCGCAAACAGGTCGTGAGATTAAGTCCATTGATGGTACAAGCTACCGTGCTATCCAACGTACCTTGTCATACGATGAGATTATGACTTTGGTTAGGATTGACGTGGACAACGTTCGTGAACAGTCGAGCCGCAATACGATTCAACTCAACAAGATGAGTGATGAAATCGAGTTCGGTATGCAAATTTCACCTGTACTTGCTTACCAAGGTGAAGATGGCCTGATCTATGTCGTGGATGGCTCATGTCGTACTGATATTGCCATGGATAAAAAAGTGGGGCTGGACTTTGAAATATTAGATCAAATCCCAACACCTGAAACCATTACCTGGCTGGTGGCGTCGTCTGACATCAAAACGTCTTTCAATTACTACGAAAAGGGCAAGCTCTATTCTCGTTTGATGGAAGTGAATGATTGGTCGGCGTACAAATTAGAGAAAGAACGTCTATACGAAAAATCAGACATCTCACTCTCCCTCGCTATCTACTCGATGCCTGACAGTCTGAAGAGCCTGTTTTCAAACTATGCCTTTAGTAGCCGAGATGCCAAGTTCCTTCGTAAATTGATCGGCACGGTTTCAGAGAGTGAAGATAAGCAAAGTGCCTTCACGAAATGGATTGACGAAAACCGCTCAGAATTCGAAGCCATGAATGCAGAGGAAGTGAACAAAGAGCTTATTGCACGGTTGAAAGATTGGAGTCCTGTTTCTCCTAAATTGGGGGGCATTAATAAGGAACCTCAATCGTGGGCAAAGAATGGGAAGGTATCGGTATCATTCCAAGTCGTGAGTAAAACAAAGTCGAAAATTGAACTGAACAATGCAACGCCTGAGCAGATTGCTCAATTAGAAGAGTTCAGCAAAACTTTGTTTGGTTAGGGCGGTTTTTGGGTAGTAGGACGCGTCCTACTATAAACTCAGTGGCATAATTATCTCTTGATGCTGGTGGTCAAGCAGCCATGTAATAAAAGCCCTTGCTATAACACGATACTGACTTTCCCTGCGGTCTATTGTCGAACTAAAAAAAAGCTCCCATCATGATGGGAGCTTTCGATAACGATAAGTTATTGATTAAGAGCGTCTTGTAACTGCCCTAATACAAATGCCTTATCTTCTTCACTCTTTAAGTCTAGGGCTTCAATAAACCCTACACTGTTAATGAGTTCCTGCAATTTAACTTTATCCAAAGTTGGGCCAATTAACTCAAGGATATTGTGTAACATATCGACTTGAGCGTAAGGACCATATCCCCGACCCAATTCATGAGAATGGTCGATGAGGGAGTCAGTAAATGAGTTCATAGTAACTCCATACTTGGTGTTCTACCGTACAAAGACAGGTAGGTTGGCGGGTTAGTGTGGTTACTTAGTTTCGGTAACTACTATGTCAGTGCCTGAAAACGAAACAGTGAACGTGAGGTTGTTGAGGTTGCGCTTCATACCAGAGTCCCTGAATGCTTCATCAAGCATTTTTTGAATCAACACTTCAGGGCTTGACGCTCTGAGTTTGTTGTACAATTTCTCAAGCAGATAATTGTCGCGGTCTTTGTCACTTTCACTAAAACATCCCCATTCATCTTCGTAGTTGGCATAGATTCCTAGTGCGGTTGATAAATGTTCTCTTTCTGGAATAACTAACGTTCCATAATCAAATTCATCACCAGACACAACTACGGCATCCGTTTCTATGACTACCTGACCATATTCTCCTTTCAGCGTGTATTGGTCGCACATAACGACAGGTATTGAATACATGCCATTGAGTTTGGCCGTCGAAGTAGGGTTAACCAATTCGATACTGACATCGAGTTCACTCACTTCGCGGATTTCACACTTGTGGATCCAGTGGTCTGCATGCAGGCCGCACACGTTGACAAACAAAACATTTCTTAAGTGCTTCAGGTAGTTGATGTTGATGGTATCTTCTTCACTTTCATGCTCTGGGAGGGCAAAGAGTAAAGATGATTCCACTTCAGCGCGAGAAATCGGCTGTTCAAGTTGGCTATGTTCTACGCCATCATATCCAGCGAGTCCGAGCTCGTAACTTTTGGTATCCCCAATCTCAGACTTCGTTAAATAGTCAACGTTGTTGAGAACTTGAGGGGCATAGTTCACGGCTTTTCTCCATAGTAAACGGTCGAACGCAAACGACTGGCCAAGACGTTTCAGTTCTTTTTGGAGGAACTGCATCATCAGGGTTTGAACACTCGTTCGAATTGATTGCTTGACAGTTTCTGCATCTAACAATTCAGCTCGATCAGGCATTCTTGCTTTTACATCGTCGTTCAAGTGAACGATATGATGAGGGTTTAACTGGTTTGAACTGGTGACCGCATTGGTGCTAGAAATCAGTGCGCCTTGCAGGTATGCCAGCCAAGATAAACCGTTGTGTTTAGTGTCAAAATAGATACTCCCGTATTCGAATTTGTGCTCGATGTATTGGGTCGAACTTTCTAAAGTCGTTCTTGAGTGATTTTTAAACATCAGAACTCCATTTAGAACGACGTCAATGTCATAGCCTTCACCAATTCGATCAACCTCACGGTTATATTTGCTAGAAGTTAAATAGCCAAATAAAGCGTCGGAAATACCTTCCAGTTCAATCAATGTACCGTTCCCTCGCAGGCTGTCTTCTATCACGATAGATTCACCCGAAAGGATGGCTTCAGTACTTGATGAAAGCATTTGATGCTGACTTTGGATTTTGATGTGTTCGCACGCGAAGAGAGTGCTTAAAAATCCCATTCCGTATGGATTACATTTGTCTACATCGCTTGGCCAGCCTGACTCCGCGATAGAAAGAAGCTTTTGCATGTCTGCGATACCCGAACCATCGTCCAGAATCGTTAAGCAGGCACGGCCATTTTCGACTGATGTGGTAAACGATATGGTTGTAGCATTGGCGCGGGAAGCGTTTTGAATCAATTCATTGATCACTTTTCCGGTATTGGAAAAAATCGCACCAAGGTTCGAAAGAAAATTGTTTTCATTAATTTTGATTTGAACTGAGTTGTTTGAGTTAGTCATAGTCTTATCCTCGATATAGGGTAGGTAATGAATCTGCGAAGCGCTGGGTGAGCACATCACAAGGGGTTACAAGCCGGTTATAAGCGCATTCAACGAGACATAAATGCCTGAAGGGGAACGATTGACCGGGAAGTTTCATCCGATTGGATGAGGTTCGTTGTCATTGCTGGACAATGAGGTTTGTTAAGTGCTGGTGGAAGTACCAGGTTCTAACAGGGGGTTAAACTCTGTGTTTGTGAATCGTAAATGTTAGCCAAAGTGTTATGCCTGCCAAAGCCCAAGAGAGTAGGGTGATCAACAAAACATGACGCCATGTTTCACAGAATTCGACCACATTATGGAATGCAGAAGGGAAGTCTGTGCTACGAACGACAAGAACAGGGTGAATACAGAAATAAACCGTCGTTAAACCAAATAGTATGGTGAACAAAGTGCTTAATTTCATGGATAGTTCCTCACGGGTAGGTGATATCGCAGGTACATAAAAAACACCAAAGAGGTGTGTGTTTTGAACCGTTGATTGGGGTTAATTACGGGTAGTAATGCGAGTGGGTAACTCTTGTTGGTGTCAAAGTGCATTGACAGTAAGGACATGCATAGCATGGGAGAATTGGAAGCTCTCCAGCTTGGAGAAAACGATCACTAATACTAGTGATGATGTTTTCGGGTTGAACCGTATCAATCTAGCGTATGGGGCTGAAATAAATGGCAATTAACGAATCCAAAATACATGTTTCGAGCTCTCGTTCAGTGGGTTACGTACTAAGTGGGGGGAGATTGCTAGGCCAGGTATGGGAAACGTCGTATATTGAATTCAACGAATAGCCGGGGAGCAGCAATGGAGAATGAAGTAAAGCGGGTAATGTGGCATAGCCATGGATGTCGTGAGCTGATTGATGTGATGCGTTCATTGTCTCTCAGTGACATCCAATATCTGTGTGAGCAGCCAAGCCCAGTTACCACTGAATTTATTGACGAGTTCGCTCATTCAAAATGTTATGTCTTGTGCGAGGGTTTGATTGTGGCTGGAGAACGTAGCCGGTTCCCGATTCGAGGTGTGATTCTGTCTGAGTATGGCGTTGACCTTCATTACCTCAATGCTTTCGATATTGAAGGGAAAACGATATATATCGATGCCTATGGGCTATTTACACGTATTGAAGATATCTCAAGGCGCTATCAGATCGACGAAGCAAACATGACGGTTTTTGAGTTCGACTTCTATGGACTACAGTGCCGAAACCCTGACATGCCGGTCGTCGTCCTTCGGGAAACGTTAGATGCGCTTAGACAAGGTATTGGTTCACCCGTGGACTACGTTCGCTTTAGAGACAATGCTTGTCGTCACTTGCTATTGAATATTCAAAATGAAATTAACTAGGAGGGAAGTATGTTAGCTCAGTATTTTGATCGTATAGATGAAAGCATCGACGCGTTGCTGGCCACCGACTTAACAGAGACTCAGAAAAAAGCGATCTTGGCGTTGGTGAAAGACTCTAGCGAAGAGGTGTTGGCCTCATATAACAGAGCGGTTCGAGCAGAAACCAAAGTCAATGTGATGAAGACGAAGTATGACACGATCTGTTTGAGTGCGATGGATGCCGCGAGTGGAGTGCATTAAAAAAGGCCACTGTGAAAGTGGCCAAGCTGTGTTGTTTGCTAGTTTTATTGGTTTTGTTACTCCGATTGTTGCGAAGCCAGCCTGTTCATTTCATCTACGGACATTAGCTTAACAACAAGAGAATCTGGTAACTGACCATGCACACTAGCTGCAGGTAGCACCACTTTCCCTTCAGAGTTCAATATCTGGATCATGTTGTTGTTATATTTTTCTATAGCAGCAAAATCATAACCCTGAGATTTAAGAGCCGAAAACGCTTTACCAAACGGGTAAAACACAATGGGGTGTTGGCTTAATGACGTTTCACTTTGTTTGTCGATCACCATCATGGCATAAGCCATTACCCCTGATAGGACCATTAACCACACTAAGATGATCTTCGGCAATAGATTTGACGTCTTACTTTCCGTTTGCGTTTGCGTTGCTTCAATCACGGTCGGTTCTTCGTCGCCTTTAGGTTCGTCGGGCATTGTTGGTTTTGATGCCTTCTCAATGAGTTGTTCAAGCTCCTGACTGGAATTCGACGCCTCAGTTGGTTGGTCATTTTTCTTTTCATTATCACCAGTGGCCATATTAGATCTCCTTAAACGTCAGTTTTAAAGGGGCTTGAAGTAGGAAGGTCACTTCTTGCATTGCTGGTACGTCAACGGTTGGCCAGATTTCTTCCAACATTTTTACGTAGTATTCCGAAATGCGGTCCAAAGATGAGGCGCCACCTTGGAGTACTGCCGAGGTGCCTAGTGTCCCTAGATCGGGTGTTTGAAAGCCTGTTCCGTCAGAGTTGATGTCGACACCCGGCACCCTTGATGGGGCAATACCTTGTGCCAGTCCAGAAAAGAAACCCGCCCACATGGAGCCTTTCAATACTTCACCGTTTCGAGCAACTAACGTGCCTGGAATCCCTGCCTGACCGTCAGAGCCAGTAGCAAAGCCTTGCGCCGCTGCTTCTGCCGTGAGTCCGTCCTCATCGATGCAGACCACTTTTTCTAGTCTCATGTAGGCTCTGCGGTCTGACAATTGACCAATGCCGGATAATAGTGCCTGACAGTCTCTTAGGTCAGCACGATAACCATTTGGCAACAGTGCATCTGTCTTGATGCGCATGACCGCCGGAAGGGGCTCTCTCGCTGAACCAATACTGGTTGGAGCTTGCATGCCTGATAGCAAAGTACCGGTTACAAGGCTGGTGGTTGGCAATGAAATTGAATACCCTTTTTGCTCAGGTTTTTGCTGATAGTTCTTCAAGGCTGCAGCCAACTCCATTTCTTTCTGATTCAATGCCTCACGTTTTTGCGCCTCTGACATTTCATCTTCATCGACCAGTTGGTTCGCTTCTACTAAGGTTTTTACACGCCCGTCTTGCAACAAAATCGCATCATTCCCTTCATCGACACTTCGAATGCCTGCAAGAGCTGGGGGAGGGGAGCTGCGCAACTGGCTCACTTGTTGGTTCGGCACGCCATTAGTGTCGACAGTGATTTCCGTTGCGTTCCCGTGTCGATCTACAACGACTTGGCGGCCTTGTCGGATTTGGTTCGGATCATAGTTGGTTCTTTCCAATTGTCGTTTGCCTGACTTCCATTCGGCAATCTCAGCATCTTGATCGGCCATTTTTTGACGAAGACCATCGACCTCTTGTCTTAACAGGTCGTACTGGTAATTGTCATTACGTGCCGACGACTTTTTATCGATAGCCGAAATTTCAACTAAGGCGTCACGAACTCCGTCAACGTCTTCCCTCTCTAGTTGGGTACGTGTGCTCGAAGGCATGAACACTTTTTCGATTTTATTCGCGTCTGCGTTCGGTCGTTGAATTTTGCCCGGATGAATAAATTGCATCGCAACATAGGCGGCAGGAACAATACAGACGCCAATCACCCCATATCGGAAATTTTTGTTGGTTTCCCAAAGCTCTTTAAAGTTAATCTTCATGGTTCACCTCGATTAATCCAGAAGTGATGGACGTTCATTGCGAGAATGCATACGTTGGTAGTACAGTCGGTCGCGCAATACGTATACTTCGGTTTTTTCTGATGGCTTTAAGGTCGCTTTGTTTAAGATACCCGTTGCGATCACGTCATCATCTACCCAGCAATCCTGCTCTCGCAAAACCACATTTCGATTCGTAACGTTTTTAACCAATACAACGTCCACGATTCGTCGAGACGATATTAAACGTTGTTTCGTCTCTGCATATGTTCCAAATCGACAAGGACGTAACGCGTCTCGCGGAATGTTGGTCTGCAAGTCAAAACCTGTAGGTGTTGCTTTTCCTGCCGTTTGCGCAAACAGTTTGTTGATACCCTCGACGTATGGAGATGACTTAACTTCAGGATCACTGGCAATGGCCAATTCAGATTCCATATCTTGAATGCGCTTTTCTTGCTCAATTTTATCCTGTTTTTTGGACGCCAATACGCGGTTCACTTTTGCTTGTAGTGCTTTGTTGTATCGGACATCGACTTGTACCATTGCAGGCATGACATCAAGTGGCCAAATCGTTAAGTTAACTTGGGTTTCAGGCACCCCTTTTTCGAACATAATGATATTAAAAGGGGCATCGTTGTTAGATGTGAAATAGATAAAGCTACCATCCACTTTCATGACAACATTGGGATCTGAACTGCGAATGTTAATTTCTTTGAAAGAGGTGCGAATACTGTTGAGAATGTACTTTGCTGCAGGCAACGTAATATTGTCTGAAGGGCGTAGTTTGTACTTCTGAACCGGCTTAAACTTTTTCGCCATTTGTCGCTGCATACGTTCGAATGCAGTCAGAGAAGGTTTCGGTGGTTGGGCCGTTGGTGGTGTTGCGACAATCACGTTCTTGTCTGATTGGGTGACTCTTCCAAATTCATCGACGGATTTTGTGCTGACAATAGGTTGCTTCGCAGCTGGGTCATTGATTGGAGTGAATTGACTTAATGACTCTTGCTTATCGGTCGGTAAAGATTTGACTACTTGGTCAACCATTGCCGCAACAGCTGCTTTATTTTCTGGTTGCGTTGTTTGTCGCTCCACTTTCGAGCCAACAGGTTCAATAGGGATGACGTTTTGGTTTGCCATTGCACCGAATGATAACGTGGCACAAAGCAAGGTCGTATATCTAGCGAGGTGATGTAAATTTTTCATAACGGGACCTACTTGTCTTGCTTGCGTTCGATACGATTGCGTTCTATCTGCGGAGCGCCTTCGTATTGGTCAATGGACTTCATCTTTGGACTACCGTGTGCATTGGCAATCTTGAGTTCGTATGTCCAGCGTACTGCACGGCGTTCATCGCTGTTATTGCCGCGTTTCTTCCGCTCAGTAAGCTTACGCTCGCCGTAAACAATCACTTTGTCGTATTTGTTATCGTAGAACACATCTAATACGTTGAACTCTTGCACTTGGTCCCTGATGTCTAAAGCTTTCACATGACTGATCACTTGCTCATTCAATGCATCGTAATCTCGAATGGAGAGCATTGGTTTGAGCGTATCTAAGACAATATCCACATTACGGACATTCACGTTACCAAGCATGCTGGCAATGAATATGCCCCATTGCTTCTTGTAACCTGAGTTGGCTTTGTTGCCTATCATGACAATTTCTTCAGAGAAATTAGGCGGGGTAACAACGGTGATGGGTTTCGCTGTCATTACCTTAAACGCTAGAAATGCGCAGATAATGATGGACAGCCCCATCATCTTCGTCATTTTGTTGCTGTGGTCGATGGCTGCTTGCCAAGAACGTTGGACATTCGAATCTGAATCATGCTCCAGTTCAGACTCATCCTGCCCCTTTTTTTTGCGGTTAAATATATTCATAGCAAACCTCAAACTTTTGCTAAAACAACACATAGAATTTAAAAACGGATCGCTACAAAGAGTTAGCGAAAATAAGTACGGTTAAATGCTTCTGGAAACGATTTACGGGATTTAAAGTTAATGATTCCAGCCCACCACAACATGTGTTTGAGCCGACCTTTGGGATAGTTATCTTTGACCCATGAATAGGCGAGAGCGAAAAGAATGGCGATTCCACCGATAAGTAACAGGTTCTTGCTGATGTGTCCGATAGCGATACCGACAAGCAAAATCCCCGCTGTATCCGACTCCATTCCGATCACCGATTGTTTGTCGTTTACTCGAAGTGGCACATAGGTTTGATTGTTCGGTAGTTGAGGACGAGCATCATTATTGATGTCTAACTTACTCATATGACCCCCTTATGTACTTCTGGGCCTCTTCTATAAGGCCCAGAGACATCTGTTGCTTTATACCGGAAGACCGGCAGTTAGCATGGTAGTGATAATGGTTTGAAGTTGCGCCAGCACCAGCATGATGATGACAGAAACACCAAGACCGATAAGGTTTGGTCGAACCATTGAGAAGATGATGATCCCTGCGAAAGAACAGAACGCGATAATTTGTCCAGGAACACCTTCAGCAAAGCTCACTAGTTCATCAAATAGGCCTTGGAACGCATCACCACCTGAACCGGCAATGGCCGAGACGGTAAAAAACATAAGCGCGAATGTAATTAAGCCGAGGTATGTCGTCTTTGAATCTACTTTTTGTACATCATTGACGTTGATTGTGTTTTGCATAGAAATATCTCCAATAATTCCGGTAAATACCTTTTAAGTAGGCCCTTGAATCATTGCAGGTAACCTAATTTTGAATTCCAAATAGTGAGCCGTTTTTTTAGGTTTATTTGTTTTTTTTCATAAGCACCTGTTATTTATGCTTATTTTTATGTGGCAAAATCTTGATTTATCCAAAATTTCATTGTTGACAATCAATATGCTTTATTGAGTTCCATGCATCGACCAACTGTGACTTTCATATTTCAGGCGGATGACGGGTTCTGAGTACAGAGCTGCAGCCAGAATAGAAAGGGCTTCGATGGCGATGATTTCAACCACCAGCGATACCAAACGGGGGGAGGTTTCTAGGTACTCTGACGAGGGGACGTTACTATCAATAGACAGCGTTTCTGCCGAGGAGAAGAATCATGAATGAACGATATTTGGCTTTCAAACAATGGTGTCCAACTGGCACCAATTGGGAGTTCATGGCTTTTATTGCTAAACGAAAAGCGGAGTTTACGGGTCAACCGGCTTGCTCGGGGCATATCTCTGACCAGAGTGCATTTTCGGCGTATATCAAAGATTGGGTATCCGCTAATACCACCAGCAGCGCCCATTCTTAGATTCCATTATCTAATGGGTTTCTTCATGTGTATGCGGTTTGTAGATTTCCGCTAATGATTTGGGACCTTTCTTTTTGGTCTTTTTGGTGGTGGCAGGGGAGTGGCTGTCGGTTTGTTGGATGGCTTTTTCGTGTTCTTTGGCAGCATCCGAGAACGCATTGCTTTCCATTGCGTTTTTTCGAAGTTTATTCAAGCGGTCGAGTTTTGCTTCAAATTCAGGCGTCATACTATATCTCGCTAGTTATGCACTAACTCTGTTATACGACGAAACCCATGACGGTTTAGCAATTTACCAGTCCATTTTCATGTGTTAGGTAATTTCGCCTTTTTCACTCGCTATTTGTCAATCTGTAAACTCATTTAGATACAATGAGGATGGTATGGAACAATCGTCGAGGGTAAACATGGATCGTGGTATTCAAGAGCAAATCCAACAATGTGCATTCACACTATTTCCTATTCTGGCCAGAACACCACTCAAGCCATTGGCAATTGGGGCTGGTGCTTCTTTACACAAAACGCTCTGCCAATCGTTCGAGCAGGCAGATGTCTCTGTATATCTGGATAGGTTTTTCTCCAGTAGGGAATACAAGCTGGCGTTAATCAATTGCTATCGAGCTTCCTACACCCGGTACAACCTTGATGGTTCGCCATCTTCATCGACAGTGAATGAACATGAATTATTAGGACTCGCACGGCACGGCATTTTTAAAAATAAAAAAGGACTTACTGAAAAGGCTGCTCAATTGGTAAGTGAACAAAAGCGGTACGTCTCTGATCGGAAAAAGCAGTTGAAGGACAAGGTTATGCGATTGAAGCAGTCTGGTTTTAGTGATCAGTTCTTGTTACACCGATTGGGGAAGCGCATCGAGCCGTACCTGAAGGTCAATTCCATCGGCGTCCAATTTTATTCAGAGAACATGATTAACGAAGCGCGAATGATGAAGGAGCGCACTTCTTCTATGACATTGAAAGAAATCAAAGTGTTTCAGAAAGCGCTCTATGACCAAGGCGTTCCGGTGTACTTAATCCTTATGTCCACAAACTATTATGAACCCTTGCTCTATGAGTTGGTCCGAGATGGCGAACCGGATAGCAAGTACTCACAAGTCGCGTAATATATAAACTCAGGTGCTCTTTTTTATGTGGGTATATTTTTACTAATGAAAGGTTGGCGTTGCTTATGCACGCATGTTCAGTAGTCTGAGAACCAATTTGTCGATCGCTCGTTTTTTCGTAAAACTGAGTTTTTCATACGGCTCAGTGTCAAACAAATCGCACATTAGACCGGATTGTCCGTTTTGGTTTACATCGTGTGTTTCGGTGACAAAGCCAGAGCCATCTTCTTTTCTTTGAATCGGCCAGAATGTGCATGTCTCGTCTACACGGTCATTGATCAAAAACACCATATACTCTTGTCGTGTAGGCGACATCGAAGGTTTGATGTCTGGGTTGGTACTCATCCAAGCTTCTAGAACGAACGTGTATTTGAGCACGTTGAGTTTACCCATAAGAACGCGCAGCGCCATGGTCATCTTTTCTTTGCTGTCTTGGTCTGAGATTGGGAACGAATAAATGCGTACTTTGCCATCAGCACATTCCAATACGATTGATGGATCAGCAGTACTTCTTGCCTTGAGTAGATCGTTAGCGACGATTTTTTGATTATTCATGTCCATATTAGCCTCTCTTTGCCTTTCAGGAGTCTGTGTGATTTGTATCAGTCGTAAGTGATCTCGTAGTCACTGCCGTCTTGCCATGGCGTTTGAGTAATGATGTAGGCAACTCGGTTAACCCAATGGCATCCATTGACAATCACCCATTTACTGTCGATAGGCTCCCCCAGCTCATCCTCTTCTTCATCTACGTCAATCTCAATGATCGTCCAAACTCGACTGGCGTCGGTTTTTTTGATGGTTTCTAGGTCGTTGCCATAGGTTTCGAATGAGATGCATTTTTCATCAAGGAAGATGGCGCTACCCCCATTCTCATTGATGATTGGTTTAAAGGATTCCACCCAAGTTTCAAAAGTAAGGTTGTTCATGCTGCATCTCCGTGATTGCGGTTTAGAGATACTTTAGTGGATGAATGTAAGGGCTCCCCCCGTATTGGTTAGCACGGTAGATAGCGATTGACTTGCCACAGTGAGTGGGGGGAGGGGAGATAGGTCGAATCTATTCTTTAGCTGTCATCACACACAACAGATTGGAGAAATCTCATGGCAATGTTTTGGGGCAACAGTTGGTATCAAGTCATTCATGATGAGATCGCATATTGCGGCGTTCTAATGCTATCGAAGTACCCAAGTGCTGATGGTGGTTACGACAGTAAAGGCAATGAGGTTGTAGAAGTGATCATGCCTTCGTTACCTGAAAATTCAGGCTTTTCCTTCATTGAGCATAAAGACCAACGATCAGCGATGCTGGCCTGCAAAAGTCATATCTTAGATAAATCGAGATTGGATTTGCTTGCTCACTTATGGGTGGTCAATGACGCTCAATGTGATCTTGAAGAATATAAGGTTCAGCTGAAATCCGATCCTACCGAACTTCAGTATTGGGAATCGAAAATTGCCTCCAGCAAGGAAACCATTGAAGACTTTCAACTTAAAGCCAAGAACTTGAAGCAAATTCGTAAAAGTAAAATCAAGGAATTCCTCGAAAGCGAAATTGTGGACATCGCGACAAAGCAAGCTCAAGAGGTGGCATTAGCTGACTAAAACGGGACGTAATGGTGTACCCAGTCCCCCGAACTTTTTTAATTTGGAGATAGACATGAAGCAATTATTTTTAGTCGTTACACACGCAGAAGGCGGCGAACCTGAATCATACCTTGTGCATGCCACGGACGAAGACATGGCATGGGATAGGCTCCTTCATTGGCTTGAAACCAACCAGTTACTTGATGGTACGACCGAGCAATACCTAGACCATTGCAAGCTCTTGGATGACATGCAAAGAGCAGCAGTTGAAGCGCCGGATGAGGTATGTCAGTTCGATGCTACTTATGAGGCGTTGGATTTCGAGTTCCTTGAAGTATTCGCTCGTGAGTCTCTGCCTGATGTGGAAGCCGCTGTCTTGTCGTCGCTGATGGAAAAGCTCAAAGCCGCTCATGAAGCTCGCTATTGCTAAATGACACCTTGTTCGATTCTTTCTCTTAACACCTTGGAGATCATGACATGAAAGTTGATGTGTATCTGAACTTACATCGCTCCACTGATACGACGCGTGTGTATTCTATTCGGTCACGAGAGAAAGAGTCTTATGGGAAGGTGATTGGCTACAGTCCTTCATTGTCATTGATGGACTGCGAGTTTGTCGTAAGCGAGAAGGGGCAAGCAAGAGTTAAACGTGAGAAATCAAAACTGGTGCATGCTGTTGTCGGTGAACAACAAAGATTGAAACTTTTCTGTTACGCAGAGCTGATTGCTACGTGACGCTATAGCAAAGATTTGACAATAAAGATCAAAACTCAATTTCACTCAATAGGCCAACTTAAAGCAAGAAGTAACAATAAAGTTAGAAACTTTTAGATGCTTTTTGTCGTAGTCTGTCTTTTGTTGTGATTACCGAGGGAGGTTGACGGTCTAAATACCGAAGGATTCTGTCGTTGCTTTATTCATAGTAGTCCACTAT
>NZ_JBFRMS010000004.1:0-104009 GCF_041470505.1 Vibrio sp. 10N.261.55.C5 | reverse complement strand
GGCCTCCTCCTACTCGATTGGAAAACCTACTTCTTCATCTCTCTAATGATCATCTGAAAATTCAACAGCGCTGATTACCATGTGTGTATATGTCTTTGAAATCACCCAAAGATCGAAGGCGATGATCTTTCCTTGGGTCGAAATGGACAAAAAAGGATCTATATTGATTTGGTTATCCACAGTTTCTGTGGATAACCTGTCTCAAATTCAGTGAGTAACCAGATCTAAGTGGAGTAGGGAGGTTATTTCGAAGGCTGTATTTGAGCGAGAACTCGCCCTTCTTTGGTCAGAGATGTCTTCAATGAGAGGTGAAGTACAAGGGCTAGAGAGCAGCTCATCATCACGAAAATCGCCAGCATGATCATCAGTTGATACTTAATCGCGATCATCGGTGAAGCACCACCTAAGATCTGTCCAGTCATCATTCCCGGCAGCGTTACTAAGCCTGTGGTTGCCATAGAGGCCATGATAGGGGACATCGCTTTCTGTATTGCATTACGTACAAAAGGCGCAGCAGCATAAGTAGGAGACGCGCCTAACGCGATTGCTGCTTCATATTCTGATTTCTGTGTTTCAAAGGCACCAAACAGGTTCTGCAATGCCACGATATTACTGCTTAAGCTATTACCCAATAACATCCCTGCGATTGGGATAAGGTACTGCGCGTTAAAAACCGGTGTCGGCTTAATGATGAAAAAGCAGATGAACAAGACAATAGGTACACAAGTTACCGCAAGGCTAACGGCGACAGGAGCCAAAAGTAGGTTTCTTGGCAGTCTAGATTTTTCAACAATCGAGCTTGCACCGACGATAATCATAGTAAATAACCACAGCAAATTGACCCACAAACTATTCAAAGTGAACAAGTATTCTAGGTAAAGTCCCACCAGAAATAGCTGAATAACCATACGAATGATGCTGATAGAAGCCTCTTTGCCAAGGCCGAGTTTTAACTTGTGGTTGATGGTAATGGGTAGCAAGAGAAGTGAGCTGAAGAACAATAACTGCCACCAAGATATATCAATAACGTCTTGCATAATGTTTCCTTTTAAGTAGGTCCCCATCATATCTGAAAGTGCCAAATGATGCATTTCAGCTTCTCAGCCGTTGCTTTAAAAAATACTCAATAATTTAACAATCAAACCACAGAATATTGGTTTTTTGAGGCATTTTTGGCTACTACTTAGTAGGTAAAACGTTAAAATTGGTTACAATACGGTTGCGCAGGTGTTGGAATTTAACATTTGTGAAATATACTTAATTCTTCACATTTGTTAATACTTTTTAATAACTTTGTTTAACTAAAAACAACTTTGGATGAGCTCAAAAAAGTATTGATTAGCAAGGGTTATAACGGGAGATTTGATTGAACCCTACTTTGAGTATGGTCTAAAATTTGTCGTTAGATACTTAAGAACTTTAGCCCCATAGAATGGGTTACTCGAAATTACTAAATACAAAATAGGCAAAATGTATGAGTGATGTTAATAAAATTGAAACTAGCGAAAAACATTCGCTGGAGTGGAAGTCTTTCCTCTTCATCGCGGTGGTTCTCTTCCCAATATTAAGTGTGGCTTTTGTAGGCGGTTACGGCTTCCTAGTTTGGGCACTGCAAGTGTTTGTATTCGGACCTCCAGGTGCTCACGGCGGCATGTAATGCCCTCTAAGTAACAACATTTTTTAAAATCAATATTTAAGAGAGCTAAACATGAAATCATTTTTAGTTAAATTATGGCGCACAATGACTCGCCCAGCAGTACACATCAGTCTTGGTGTGCTAACTATGGGTGGCTTTATCGCCGGTGTTATTTTCTGGGGCGGTTTTAACACAGCTCTAGAGCACACAAATACAGAAGAATTCTGTGTAAGCTGTCACACCATGCGTGACAACGTATACGTAGAACTACAAGAAACGGTTCACTGGAAAAACACTTCTGGTGTACGTGCTACTTGTCCTGACTGTCACGTTCCACATGAATGGACAGCAAAAATCGCTCGTAAGATGCAAGCTTCTAAAGAAGTATTCGCTCAAGTATTTGGTGACCTAGATACGCCTGAGAAATTCGAAGCTCGTCGTATCGAACTGGCTAAACACGAATGGGATCGCTTCTCTTCGAACAAATCTCTAGAGTGTAAAAACTGCCACAACTACGATTCAATGGATTTCGAAAACATGCGCCCAACAGCGCGTATCCAGATGAAGAACGCGGCAGAGCGTGATCAAAGCTGTGTTGACTGTCACAAAGGTATTGCTCACAACCTTCCATTAGATATGGCATCAGCGAGCGGTATTGTTGGCGAGCTAGAAAACGTAGCAAGCAGCACATCTTACGCAAATGGTTCAGACGTGATCTCTATTCGTCACCTACCAATGTACACAGATGAAACAGCTGAAGTTGAAGCGGGTCTATTAAGCCCTGCAAGTAAAGTTGCGGTTATCGACGAAAAAGGCGATATGATCAAGATTCAAATCGACGGTTGGCGTAAAGCGAAAGGCTTCGGACGTGTAATCCAAGAAGACTTCGGTATGAACATCTCAACTGCAATCTTGACGAAAGAAGTATCTCAAAGTGACGTTATCACTGTTGGTGAGAAGAAAGAAGATGAGCTTACTGGCCTTCCATGGGAAGAAGTTAACCTAGCACTTTGGATGAAGAAAGAGTCTATGGTTGATAACTTCGATCCAATCTGGAACGCAGCGGGTCAAGCGTACCAATCTAACTGTTCAACGTGTCACTCACAGCCAGATGAAGCTCACTTCAGCGCTAACGGTTGGGTAGGCATGCTAGATGGTATGATTGCATTCGTTAACTTCGATACAGATACAGAAGCACTGGTTCTTAAGTATCTACAGAAGCACTCATCAGATTTTTCTGAAGGCCATCACTAATAAGACGTCAATTGGAGTAACACAATGGCAATTACAAGAAGAAGTTTTCTGAAAGGTGTCGCTACTACAAGTGCGGCATCGGTTATCGGTCCAAGCTTATTGGCGTCGGCATCAGCGTCTGCAGCAGAAACAGACGGTGCGTGGAAAGTCTCTGGTTCTCACTGGGGTGCATTCCGAGCTCGTGTTTATGCGGGTAAAGTACAAGAAATTAAACCTCTAGAAATCGATCAACACCCAACTGAGATGTTGAAAGGTATTAAAGGTATTATCTACAGCCCATCACGTGTGCGTTACCCAATGGTTCGCCTAGATTGGTTGAAGAAGCATAAATACAGCGCAGACACGCGTGGTAACAACCGTTTTATTCGTGTGACTTGGGATGAGGCACTAGACCTTGTTTACCGCGAGCTAGAGCGCGTACAGAAAGATTACGGTCCATGGGCGCTTCACACAGGTCAAACTGGTTGGAGACAAACGGGTCAGTTCCACAGCTGTACTAACCACATGCAACGTGCAATGGCACTTCACGGTTACTCTGTGAAGAAAATCGGTGACTACTCAACAGGTGCTGGTCAAACGATCATGCCTTACGTGTTAGGTTCTACTGAAGTTTACGCACAAGGTACATCTTGGGAACTTATCTTAGAAAACAGTGACAACATTGTTCTTTGGGGTAACGATCCAGTTAAAAACCTGCAAGTAGGTTGGACATGTGAGACTCACGAGTCGTTCGCATACCTAGAACAGCTGAAAGAAAAAGTTGCTAAGAAAGAGATCAACGTTGTTTCTGTTGACCCTGTTAAAAACAAAACAGGTCGTTACCTAGAAAACGAGCAAATGTACATCAACCCACAAACTGATGTGGCGTTCATGCTTGGTGTTGCTCACGTGCTTTACAACGAAGGCCTATACGACAAGAAGTTCATCGAAACTTACTGTCTAGGTTTTGAAGACTTCATCAAGTACGTTCAAGGTGAAACGAAAGACAGAGTTGAGAAGACGCCAGAATGGGCTTCTGCTATCTGTGGCGCAAGCGCGGACTCTATTCGTGACTTCGCTAAGATGCTGGTTAACGGTCGTACACAGATTCTTGTTGGTTGGAGTATCCAACGTCAAGAACACGGTGAACAGCCTTACTGGATGTGTGCAGTTATCGCAGCAATGGTTGGCCAAATTGGTCTTCCGGGCGGTGGTATCTCTTACGGTCACCACTACTCTGGTATCGGTGTATCTTCAACTGGCTTCGCTGCTCCGGGTTCATTCCCGCTGAACATCGACAAAGGTCAATCGCCTAAGCACACTAACACTGATTACAACGGTTACAGCCGCGTAATCCCTGTTGCTCGTTGGGTAGATAGCCTGTTAGAGCCAGGTAAGAAGATCAAAGCAAACGGCGCAACAGTGACACTGCCTGACATCAAGATGATGGTATTCAGTGGTAACAACCCGTGGCACCACCACCAAGATCGCAACAAGATGCGTAAAGCATTCAAGAGCCTACAAACTGTAGTGGCTGTTGATTTCGCTTGGACTGCAACTTGTCGTCACTCTGACATCGTGCTTCCTGCATGTACTCAGTGGGAACGAAACGATATTGATGGTTATGGCGCATACTCTGGTCGTGGTTTGATCGCGATGCACAAGCTAGTGGATCCTCTGTTCCAGTCTAAGACTGACTTCGAGATCATGTCTAGCCTGACTAGGCGTTGGGGTCGTTACGACGATTACACGCGTGGTATGGACGAAATGCAGTGGGTTAAATCACTGTACGACGAATGTCGCGCTTCAAATGAAGGCAGCTTTGAAATGCCTGAATTTGCTGAGTTCTGGGAGAAAGGTTTCCTAGACTTCGGTAAAGGTAAGCCATGGACTCGTCACGCTTCATTCCGTGAAGATCCAGAGATCAACGCACTAGGTACACCTTCTGGTTTCATCGAAATCACAAGCCGTACTGTTGGCAATATGGGCTACGAGCACTGTCAAGAACACCCAATGTGGTTCGAGAAATCTGAACGTTCACACGGTGGTCCAGGCTCTGACAAACACCCGTACTGGCTACAATCTTGTCACCCAGACAAGCGTCTTCACTCTCAGATGTGTGAATCTGAAGAGTGGCGTGCGACTTACGCGGTACAAGGCCGTGAGCCAATCTACATCAACCCAGTAGATGCTAAGAAGAAAGGCATCAAAGATGGCGATGTAGTACGTGTGTTTAACGACCGTGGTCAACTACTAGCAGGTGCTGTTCTAATGGATAGCTACGCTCCTGGTGTTGTTCGTATCGAAGAAGGTGCTTGGTACGGTCCGATCAACGAGAAAGTGGGCGCGCTAGATACATACGGCGATCCAAACACACTGACTCAAGATATCGGTACGTCTGAACTTGCTCAAGCAACGTCAGCAAACACATGTTTGGTTGATTTCGAGAAGTTCCAAGGCAAACTGCCTCCAGTAACTTCATTCGGTGGTCCAATCGAAGTTTCTTAAGTCTTGTCTTAAGAACCAAGATTAAAGCTTGAATTAAAGCCCCTGTAAGCACTCTTACAGGGGCTTTTTGTATTTTTGATATCAGTGTTGGTGTTTCTAAATAAGCATTATACAGGGCTAATAGAGGGCGTTTTTGAGACAGGCTGTAACGCGCTGTTTGAGAGAGGTGGTAGAAGCAGTGAAGCAGGAAGGGAATGTAAAAAGAACCTGTGGAAAGACTTAAGCAGGCGGAAACAAAAAGGCCGATACAAAGTACCGACCTTACAGAAGCCTATGGAATTAACTCTACTCAAGTTAGATCTCAAATATAAACCAGTAGCTATAAGCACAGATTAGTGCGGGCACACTAGAGTATAAGGTCGCGACCAGTGCCGCTTTGGGAGCCATCGCAATCGCAGGGAATAGCGCGTCACCATCATTTGAAATTGCGTTACCTACCTGAGCCGAAAGTGGCAGGGCGCCTGAAAGGTATAAGCTAGTGACCAATAATTGCGGTCCACAGCCCGGTAGCAAACCCATCAACACGCCAGCCAGGGGGAGCATGATCCCCCAACTTGAGAATAGCGTCGCAAAATCCACATTTGCTAGCACAGAACCAAATTCGAAGAAAAGAAAGGCAACCACAACCCACGCTGTCACAAAGTTGGTGTCTTGAGCGGTTTTTTGCAGTGGATGTGAGCCTAAACATTTCTCATCTTCACTTACTGCTGATTTGTAATCTTCAATTTCCCGAGTGAGGCCCCATAGAAACATCGAGCTAATCAATAAAATTGTTCCCGCCCATTCCATCGACATTTCAGGCAACGCGAGTAACTCGTTCACATCGACTTGAAAAGAGCCAAGTAGAGCTACTGCAGCGCCGGGAATAATCAGCACTGACCATAGGTAACCTTGCAGGTTGATCGCCTTTTTAGAGACGGATTCTTTGTCTTGGGATTGAGATGAGCAACTGTGAACGGCTTCATTTTTCTGTGCTTTTTTTGGGCGTAAGAAGTCGTCTGCGTGAAACAAGTTAATGATTCGGCCTGACGCAGTACCCACGATCACGCCCATCGCCATCATGGCTAAACCTGTCTTAGGCTCGCTCGCTATGAGCAGGAACGCCGCGTCACCCATGGTTGAGACGAGCACCGCAACTACCGCACCAAATCCGAGTTTTCCCGAGATAAATTGTGTGGTTACCACTATCGCACCGCCACAGCCGGGCAACGCGCCCATGAGAGCCGCGAATACCACTTGGTTTGAACGAGATTGATGGACGAGCTTATTGAAGACGTTATCTTTGTTTATGTACAGACTTAACCAGTGGTAAATAGCCAAGGTTAAAGCAACATAACAAGACACTGCCCAAAACGCGTCTGACAAAGTAGTCACCGTCAGCTCTCGTGTAGCTGGGGCTGCAACCAAAGCTGCAAGTGAGACAGGCAAAAGCAGGCGCTTAAATGACAGTGAAAACTGAGTTGTTTTCGCAGCACTACTGCTTGGCAAAAAAGAGATTAGTCGATCCATAGGTGTTACTCAAAATTAGTGGCTTAAGATAAATATATACGAATGATAATAATTATCAATTGTATTTGTTGTTTTTTTATCTATTGTTACTATTGGCTAAACCCACGAAACATGACCAATCTAAAAAAATGAGGTAAAGTATGGCTAATAAAGAGAGGCTCTAAAGGTAGAGTCATAATTGTTAGTGTAATAGGAAGAAACATGATTTTAGTTGTTGGTCACAAAAACCCTGATAGTGACAGTATTTGTAGTGCGTTAGTTGCAACTGAGCTTCTTAAGGCTCGTGGCGAGGAAGCGACACCAATTCGCCAAGGCGAGATCAACCGCGAAACTCAACACATTCTAGAAGTCGCTGGTGCTGAAAAGCCAGAGCTTCGTACTTCTGTTGCTGGTGAGAAAATCTGGCTAGTAGACTACTCAGATCTAGCACAAGCACCAGATGATGTTGCTGATGCAGAGATCGTAGGTATTGTTGATCACCACCGTCTAGGCGACGTGATGACAGTAAACCCAATGGAAGCTTGGATCTGGCCTGTTGGTTGTACAAACACTGTACTTTTCAACATGTTCAAGATTGAAGGTCACGCAATCTCTCAACAAATCGCTAAACTAATGATGTCTGCAATTCTTTCAGACACAGTTGGTTTCGCTTCTCCAACATGTACTCAAAAAGACAAAGACGCGGTTGCTGAGCTTGCTGAAATTGCTGGCGTAACTGACGTTGATGCATTCATCAAAGCGCTTCTAATCGCAAAAACAAACATCGAAGGCCTATCTGCTGCACAGCTAGTAGAAAAAGACCTTAAAGGCTACCCATTCAACGGTCGTGATGTTGTTGTTGGTCAAGTTGAACTTGCGACTCTTGAGCAAGTAGACGGCATGATCGAAGCGCTAGAAGCTGATCTTGAAGAGCGTTGTGAGAAAGACGGTCTAGCGTTCGCTGCGGTAATGCTAACAGATATCACTACTGCTCAAACTCGTCTTCTATACAAAGGTGAGTGGGCTGAGAAATTGGTTAAGCACGAGAAAGGCGGCGTATTAATGATGGAAAATACACTAAGCCGTAAGAAGCAAGGCTGGCCTTGGCTACAAGGTGAGCTTGTTTAATCAAGTCGCTTAATATTAAACGCCTGCTTATTTAGCAGGCGTTTTTCTTTGAAGTAGACTTTCTTCTTCATCGATAATGTTTGAAGTTAACAACACTCGGCATAAAATAGCTTTAAGAGCAAAGTTACTGACTAAAGTAGGAAATTAAGATGACTACACAGCTAGACGATAAAAAAATCGCTGAAATCAACAAGTATACGGGCGAGCAACGCCTGAAATACTGTGTGAAAGAAATCGTAGCAAACCGTGAAGTATGGATCTTAACCGATGAACACGGTTGTGTAATGCTGAACACAGAAGATGAAGATTGTGTTCCAGTATGGCCAAACCAAGAGTTCGCAGAATCATGGGCAACGGGTGATTGGTCTGAGTGTAAAGCTGAGTCTATTTCGTTGAACAAATGGCACAGTCGCTGGACGAACGGTCTAGAAGACGACGAACTTGCTGTTGTAGTATTCCCGAACGAGCAAGAAGAAGGTGTTATCTTGTTCCCGGATGAGTTCGACTTCGAATTGAAAAAGCAGGCAGCTAAGCGCTAGTTCTTTCGTAATACAGTAACATCGTAAGTCAGCGTTGCCTTTCTTAGGCAGCGCTATCATTCAATTATCCCATCTAAGCTGCTTCCAACGTATATTCGTCAATACCCAATCAACTGATACAAAGGCGCTTGCTGTGCGGCTTTAGAAGCTTGCTGAAGCACACCTGTTTTGCTGTATCTCTTGAGTATCTTTCGAACGATAGGTTTTACTTCAGATTTTGTCATTCCAGCTTTCAATTCTGGTTCATACAGCAATTGCAGTAGCACTACGTCTAACGGCGATAATAAGTCTTCTGGCGTGTGGTCGTTGAAAATAGAAGGGTAGGCTTTATCTGAATCATTCGGCAGGCCTAGAACTTGTGTGATCTCTTCCACGATACAGGCGACCAGCTTACCTCGCGATCTTGCCTGATCAACTGGGATTACAATCCCAGCGTATACAATCTCGCCTTTAGAATTGGTTCTATAGCCCGCCGTGCAGATGGCGCTATTTAAATGTTGAGTTGATTTGAGCTTGAGCACCGATTTCGCCTCAGATACCCACTGGCTCTGCCTTGTGTATATCCATTTAACGTTCGCTTCGGACTCTTTACTGACGATTGTTATTGGATGTTGGGTGACTTCAGATAAGTGTTTGATATGAAGCTCTGTGATCTCTTGATGCAGTTCCTCATCGCCCACTCGATGATCGATCCAAATCTTGATCGGTTGTTTCCACTTGGCGAGCGGTTTGTTGCCTTGGGAGTATTCGTGTTGAAGCGCGACGTTATAAAAGGCAGTTTCGACGAAGCTTCTATCTAGCCATGTGAGCGGTGTGCTTGTCGCGTTAAAGGACAACAGCACCAACAAGAGGGGAAGCATTGAAGCTGTTCGATACATACTTTTCCCCTCTGCTAAATGTAGCGTGATTCCAGGTTAGTGGTTCGGCGCTTTGGAGAAATGGCTCTCAACCAATCTTTGGGTGATTTGGTGAGTTGGATTGGTTAGCACTTGATCTGTTTCCCCACTCTCAACCACATTGCCTTCATGCATGACAATAATCTTGTCGGTAATGTGCTTAACAATACCGAGGTGTTGAGATACATAAACGAACGATACGCCCATCTCTTCTTGTAACTCTAAGAACAGATTGATGATTTGCGAGCGCATTGCCATGTCCAAACCATTTAAAGCTTCATCAGCAACAATGATGGATGGCTGAAGTATTAAGGCACGAGCCAAACAAACCCTTTGTTTCTGGCCTGCAGCAAGCATCTGAGGGTAGAAATACGCATGTTCCGGTAGAAGGCCTACGCGCAGTAGTGTGTCTTTCACACGACGCATACGAGCTTCTGGAGGCATGTTGGTGTTTCGCTTTAATGGACCTTCAAGAATTCGACCGATCTGAATGCGCGGGTTAAGTGACGTATTCGGATCTTGGAAGATCATTCGAATCAGCTTACAACGAGTCGAGTAGTCTTTGTGCTCTAGCTTTTCGCCATTCACGCGGATCTCGCCTGCGGTTGGCTCCACCATGCCTGCGAGCATTCTGGCTAATGTTGATTTGCCAGAACCATTCTGGCCGATAAAACCAATTGTCTGGCCTGCTTCAAGAGAAAAGCTAACTGGCTTCACCACCTGATGAATCTTTTTACGGAAAAGACCAGAGCGAGTCGTAAAGTCTTTAGACAAATCACTGACTTCTAATAATGCACTCATGATTTCTTTTTCTTCTCCATATTAAGAGGGAAGTGACAATTGAACTTATGGTTTTTGATTCGTTTGGTATAAGGAATCTCGACACACTGCCTTTGTGCGTATGGGCAGCGAGGCCCTAATCGACAACCAATAGGAAGATGTTGCAGCGGTGGAATTGACCCCGGCAAAGACTGGAGTTTCTCCTTGTGGGGAATCCAGTCGTTAAAGTCTGGCATCGCTTTTAACAAAGCAACGGTGTACGGGTGCTTTGGTGCATCCAACAGCTTCGGTGTATCAGCGGATTCTACCGATTGACCACAGTACATCACGGTAATGCGAGTCGCCCATTGGGTAATGGTGGTTAAGTCATGGCCGATCAACACGATGGTGGTGTTATTGATCTGGTTCATACGACTCAAAAGACGCAATATTTGAGACTGTGTAATTGGGTCTAAATCGTTGGTTGGCTCGTCAGCAATCAAGACTTTTGGCTTGGCAGCGATCGCCATTGCGATCATGACTTTTTGACACTCACCATCTGTCAGCTCATAAGAGTAACTGTCCATTAGGCGAGAGTGGTCTTTGATGCCGACTTTGTGTAGTAATGCGATCGCTTGCTTCTTACGCCACTTAAATCGTTGCCACCAACGACCTTCAAACGAATGGGAAGGGATCGCTTCAACGAGCTGGTTACCTACTTTTTCAGAAGGGTCAAGACACGTTGATGGCTCTTGGAAGATCATTGCGATATCGCGGGCGATCACTCGGCGTCTTTCTTTCGGCGTCAGTTGCAGTAGGTCGATATTACCTAAGCGCATTCGGTCTGCAGAAACCTTCCAGTTTTCTTTACATACTCCGACGATCGCTTTTGCAACCAAACTCTTACCTGAGCCTGATTCACCTACTAAGCCACGAATTTCCCCTTCATTGAGGGTAATACTCATTCGATCTACGGCTTTAACCATCCCTTGAGGGGTCTCAATCTCGATGGTTAGATGTCGAATATCAAGTAACGGCATTATTCGATTCCTGCATTTAGCGCTTGGCGAACACCTTCACCGACGAGGTTAATCACGATAACTGTAAACATAATAGCTAAGCCGGGTAGGGTAACTGTCCATGGCGCAAGGTAAATCAACTCGACCGAATCACCCAAGATGGAGCCCCATTCGGTACTCGGTGCTTGAGCGCCAAGCCCTAGGAAACCTAAAGCCGTGATGTCAAGAATTGCGACTGACAGTGCCAGCGTAACTTCAAGAGCGATCACGGTAAGGATGTTCGGAAGGATTGAGTTCCATAGCAGGTAAAAATCGTTCGCACCATCAAGGCGAGAAGCCAGAATATAGTCTTTTTCTACTTCAGCATGCACGGCAATGTACACCGAGCGTATAAAGCGCGGGATCAGTGCCAAGCACAAGGCGAGCAAGATATTAAACTCCCCAAAGCCAAGGAATGCCACGAAGATAATCGCCAGCAGAAGAGATGGAATCGACATAACAGTATCAAGCAGGTGGTTTAGCGTGCTTGATAGTAAACCGCGCGTCATACCAGCAAGTACGCCAATCAGACAACCAATGACGGCTGCGATAAAGGTAATCACCACCGCGGCGCCGAAGGTTAACTGAGAGCCAATTATTAGGCGAGAGAGAATATCTCTGCCTAAGTCATCCGTACCCAAAAAGTATTCTACCGTTCCCGCAGGATCCCAAGAGGGCGGCGTTAATAGGTGACCGGTTTGTTCTTGTGCATCATGCGGGGCTAGCCACGGTGAAGTGACGGTGACCAGAATGATAAGCACCAAACACCACAAGCCAAACATAGCTAGATTATTGCTGCGGAAGCTGCGCCAGAAACGTTCGAACTGGGTTGGAATCTGTTCTTCTTGGTAGACGTTATTTGTTAGCATACCATTCCTTCCTTACCAGTGGATTGATCATCGCGCCCAGTAGATCGGACAGAATATTAGCGGTCAAAACTAAGGTAGCCACCACAATTACACCAGCTTGAATTGAAACGTAATCTTGATTCGATAAGGCATCCAATAACCAGCGGCCAATGCCCGGCCAGTTAAAGATAGACTCGGTAACAATAGCAAGCGTTAACATACTCGATAGCTGAACACCGACCTTAGGAATAATCGGAGGTATCGCGTTTCTTAGCACGTGCTGCGTGATGATCTCTCTAGTGGAAAGACCTTTAATTCGCGCAGCGCGGATGTAGTTTTGCGTCATTACTTCAGCCACTGACGCTCTCATCAATCGGATGACCTGAGTCGTTGGCGCCAGTGCTAAAACAAGACAAGGCAACGCCATGTGCTCGATAACACTTTGTAGTGCGTGCGCACGGTAGCGACCCTCGGCAAAAAAGGCGTCAATCATCGCGAATCCAGTCACGTGTTCAATCTCGTAAAGTAGGTCGTATCGGCCACCAACTGGGAACATTTCAAAGTGCAGTGAAAACACCATGATCATCAGCAACGCGACCCAAAATATAGGCGCAGAGTAACCGGCCATTGAGGTGAACGATATGGTGGTATCAACAAATTTACCTTGTCTCATACCAGCAATGGTGCCGAAAGGGATACCGATGATGAGTGCCAACACAAAGGCAAAGAAGCACAGCTCTAGCGTTGCAGGGAACACCAGGACCAACTCATCGATGATAGGCACACCGTGTTTGCTTAGGCCAAAGTTTAGCGTCGATAATTCAGTGATATAGCTAATCCAACCGGGCCAAAAATCTTGAATTGCCCAAGGTGAGGTTTGGTCTAATCGAAGCAGGGAAAAACCTACCAAGGTCAGAATTCCTAGCGTAATAACGAATAAGTTTACACGTCTTAATGTATACCAAAACATTACTGCACCTCTCTTCTGACTTGATCAAAAGGTTGGGCATTGAAAGGACTTGCTTTAAAGCCTGTTAGCGAACGATCGTGCACGCGAAATTGCACGCCATGAGCTAAAGGAATCACAGGAACTTCTTCATTGAGAATGTTTTGGGCTTGTCGGTACAAGTTCACACGGTGCCTTTGTTGATTGATCTCTAATGCTAAGTCGAGAAGGAAATCAAAGTCTGAATTACACCACATCGAGACGTTTAACCCTGCACGCTCAGAGCTGCATGAGAGCAGCGGACGTAAGAAGTTGTCCGGGTCACCGGTATTGCCTATCCAGCCTGTAAGCAACAAGTCTGTTGAGGAAATAGAGGACAACTGTGTGCGGTCAAATCGGTCGTCGGTATAGAGTTTCAATTCAATACCAATATCGGCTAAATTTGCTTGGATAAGTTCTGCCGTTTTTCTTGGACTTGGATTGTATGCGCGTGGCTCTAGTGGTACCCACATTGAAAGCTCTAACCCAGGTTCAACGCCAGCTTCTTTGAGAAGCGCAACCGCATAGTTTCGGTCGTAGCGAACTTGAACGCTGTCTTTTTGGTGAGCCCAAGAAGTCGGAGGAAGCAAGGTGTAGGCTTTGGTTCCTGTACCGTAATACACAGAATCAAGAATGTTCTGACGATTGATGGCTAAGTTGAGCGCTTTACGAACTCGAGAGTCACGCAGTGCAGGGTGCTCAGTATTCAGCGCGATGAAAGAGACATTAACCGCCGGAGTAGCAGAAATCTTCAACTCTTCATGAGCCTGAATAATAGGGATTTGGCTAGAAATTGGTGAGTTGAGCACGTCACACTCACTACGCAGAAGCTTGGCAAGTGTGCCTGTTCCACGTTGCGAAGTATCGAACACAACTTGGTCCATTTGTACTTCACCCTTCCAGTAGTGCTTGTTCTTTTTCAAGCGCACTAGGTCGTTGATTTGGTATTCATCCAAGTAGAAAGGGCCAGTGCCGACTGGATTGGAATCGATTCGATTTTTCTCATCCGCTGCAATGAGCTGATTGGCATACTCCTTAGAGTGAATGACTGCATAGCTGGTGGCGATGTTATTGAGAAACGAATTGTCTGGGCGACTTAATTGGAATTTCACCGTTAGGTCATCAACTGCGGTGATATCGACAATCAGGTTTTTGAAGTCGATTCCGGCAAACCATGGGTATAGGCCGCCACCCACATAATGAAATGGGTTTGAACTATCAATGACACGTTCAAAGCTAAACACCACATCTTGTGCATTCATGCTACGAGTTGGGGTGAACCAGTCTGTGGTTTGGAACGCAACATTTGGGCGCAGTTTGAACGTGTATTCTGTACCTGATTTATCAACAGACCAACTTGTCGCTAAGTTCTGTTTTGGTCGGTACGTCATCGGATCAAGAGTGAGCAGTGTATCGAAGATTTGAGGACTCAGCGATTCTGCGGTAATGCCACTATCAACTAGCTGTGGATTGAAGGTACTAGGATTACCTTGGCCGCAATAAATGAAGCCTTTTTCACGGATTTGCTCGTGATTCACACTCTCACCACATCCAGCGAGAAAGCTCAACGTGCAGATGCTCAGTGATAGTCTTATTAGTGCTTTCATAAAAAGAAATACTTTTCGAAACGAGGCGTTAGAGGAGCCTCAAGATCCGGACAATTTAACATTTTATTTATTCGGCTCCAAATAATAATCAAGCGTGGACAGTTATTTATCGTTAGCTTGTCCGACAATCGCGTACTTCCTCACCATTCCACGTAATTGGTTGTAGGTTAACCCAAGTAATTCTGCGGCTTGTTTCTGGTTATATTTGCTCTGTTTGAGGGCTTGGTTGAGTAGCTTGATGTCTTGTTGTTCTTGCCATGCTTTGTAATCAAGCGGCAAAGAAAACAAGCTCTCTGATGAAGTATGGCTGTTAGACGGCTCATTGCCAGTTTCCGGAGAGGAATCTTGCTCTGTTTTCCATGCGGGTTTAAATGGGTTAAACACCAAATATTCAATAGGATATGGATCTTTTCCGTGCTGATAGATAGCTCGCTCAATGACGTTTTTGAGTTCTCGTACATTCCCTGGCCAAGAATAATCCAAAAGCGATTCAACGGCAGAGGGGGCAAAGCCAACAAACAACTCCAATTCCAATTCACGACACATCTTAATGGCGTAATATTCTGCCAGTAGCATGATGTCTTCTTTTCGCTCACGCAAAGGAGGGATAGTAATGACGTCAAACGCCAGTCTATCTAATAGGTCTGCTCGGAATTCGCCCTTTAATGCCATGTCTGGTAAGTCGGCATTGGTTGCACACACCAGTCTGACATTGGCACTTAGCGCCTTTTGCCCACCGACACGTTCATATTGCCCGTATTCAATAACGCGCAGTAGTTTCTCTTGAACCGCAAGGGGAGTGGTCGCCAGCTCATCCAGAAACAGCGTTCCGCCTTCTGCTCTTTCAAAACGACCTTGATGACGCCCTTTCGAACCCGTAAAGGATCCCGATTCATGACCAAACAGTTCTGAATCAATCAAACCTTCACTTAAGGTTGAGCAGTTCAATGAGATCAAAGGTTGATCCCAACGTCTTGAAAGGTAATGCAGTCTTTGTGCGATCAACTCTTTACCTGTGCCACGTTCGCCAATGATCAGAATGGGTCTTTCTATTGGTGCGAGTTGGGAAACTTTATCTAACACAGAGAGAAAGCTAGGTGATTCACCAATGAGGTTCTGCTGCATAGCGGGTCCTTGTATGAATTAATCGCTGGAGAGGTCATGTAAGAGCCATAGTGGTGAAAAATACCAATACTTGGCTAAATTCATCATAGCATGGTTCGAGTTAATCACCATTTTATTGTAAGTAACTGATAATAAATGGCTTAAAAGTTGGCACGCTACTTGGATTATTTATGGTAGGTTTAACAACAAACGTAAATTTTTGAGCAAGTGGATTGATAAAGTCGCACAGCGATTTGAAACGCATTTGCCATCATTGTAATTAAGGAGTTCCTCATGGGTATTTTTTCTCGCTTTGCAGACATTGTAAATTCAAACATCAGTGCACTATTAGATAAGGCTGAAGATCCAGAAAAGATGATTCGTCTTATTATCCAAGAAATGGAAGACACCTTAGTTGAAGTTCGTACCAACTCAGCAAAAGCAATGGCTGACAAGAAAGAGCTAGCGCGTAAAGTAGAAGCTATCGAAACACAGATTCTAGATTGGCAAAATAAAGCGACACTTGCCCTGACCAAACAACGCGAAGATTTGGCGAGAGCGGCGCTAATCGAAAAGCAAAAACTGGAAGACATCATCAAGAGCCTTCACACCGAACAAACCTTGGTTCATGAAACCATCGAAAAATTGACGAGTGAAATTGGTAAACTTGAAACAAAGATCGCAGAAACTCGTGCAAAGCAACAAGCATTAATGATTCGTAACAATGCGGCAAGCAACCGTCGTGATGTTCAAAAACACCTGCACTCAAGCAAAACCAACGAAGCAATGGCGAAGTTTGAGCAATTCTCGCGTAAAGTGGATGAATTAGAAGCTGAAGCGGACGTTTACGCTAAGACTGGCAACGCAAAATCTTTAGACCAAGAGTTTGCCGAGCTACAAGCTCAAGATGAAATCGAAAAAGAGCTAGCGAAACTGAAGCAACAAGTTGAAAACCGCGATAAATAATCTAGGAGTTGTCTATGTCAACATTTCTAATTGCAGGTCCACTGATTGTCTTTTTAATCTTCGTGGCACCGCTATGGTTATTCTTACATTACCGCAGCAAGAAGAAATCCAGCAATGGTCTTTCTGAAACGGATCTTCAACGTCTGCATAAGCTTTCTGCGCAAGCCGAATCCATGCAAGACCGAGTGAAAACGCTAGAAAAAATACTGGATGCGGAGTCGCCTAACTGGAGACGAAACTATGAGTAGAGAACTGTATCGCGACACGATTAACGGCAAATTGTCTGGTGTGTGTGCAGGGTTAGCGAACTATTTTGGCCTTGAAGTGTGGTTGGTTCGCATCTTAGTTATCTCAGCAGCACTGCTTGGTGGTAGTTTTCTGGTGTTATTAGCGTATTTAGCTTTGACATTTATGCTTGAAAAACAACCACCTCAGTATGTCGACCAAATGAAGGCGAAACAAGAGCATACGCTGAAGCAAAAGCCTTGGGAAAAAGGGCAAACTGCAGAGTCGCTATTGAACACTTTAGAGGGTGATTTCCAGAAGTTAGAGACCAGTGTCCGCAACATGGAAGCTTATGTCACCTCAGATACGTTTAAAGTGAATCGTGAATTTAAGAACATGTAGTGGTAAAACCTAAAAAGGATTAGATAACGGTTTAGGAAAATTTATTCCAAGCCGTTATTTTTTTTAATAATTTTCTCTAAATAAATCTTACGCTGACTGGTAAGTTACATGTGATTAATCTATGTTATAAAAATATTTATAGATATGGATGATCACCAATGTATAGAGCCTCCCTTGTCCTATTGACTGCCTTAGCTGGGTTGTCTGGGTGTGGTAAGGAGCTTCCTCCCGTGCCTGAACCTGAGTCCAGACCCGCCAAACTCTTCACTGTCTCCGTCGGTAATAATGCCTTTGAGCGTAATTTCCCTGCTACCACAGAAGCTGGTGACAGAGCGGTACTCGCATTCCGTGTTCCTGGGTTATTGCAGAGCATCGATGTGACCGCTGGGCAGCACGTGTCTAAAGGCGACGAGCTTGCTAAGTTAAATCCCGATGAATATCAACTACTCGAGAAGCAAGCAAAAGCGAATTTTCAGCTAGCCGATGTTCAATATCAACGTGCGATCAAACTTCGTAAAGATCGTGTGGTATCAGAGCAAGATTTCGACCAAGCGAAAGCGAACCACAATTCAGCTCGCGCGGTGCTTAATCAAGCTAACGCGAATCTTCGCTACACCACTTTGGTTGCGCCGTATGACGGAACCATTTCCATCATTCCTGCTGAAAACCATGAATACATTGCGGCTAAACAAGGCGTGATGAATATTCAAACCAATCAAATTCTTAAAGTCGTCTTCTTATTACCCGACCAACTTATTA
Source organism: Vibrio sp. 10N.261.55.C5 (assembly GCF_041470505.1). Taxonomy (NCBI): domain Bacteria; kingdom Pseudomonadati; phylum Pseudomonadota; class Gammaproteobacteria; order Vibrionales; family Vibrionaceae; genus Vibrio; species Vibrio sp. 10N.261.55.C5. The sequence goes on along the minus strand of NZ_JBFRMS010000004.1, from coordinate 85,868 downwards.
CGCGCTTTTCATCAGGGGTCGAGATTGATGCAACCATGGTTTTTGATGCGTTTCCTGAAAACTCTTACGTTTTAACCTTCCAAGAAGTGGATACCGAAGCTGACCCGAAAACAGGTTCGTACAAAGTCACCATGGTAATGGAAAGACCAACCGATGTGGGTATTTTGCCCGGTATGTCTGGCTCGGTAAATCTCGTTTCATCGTTAGCGGCGGCCACCAAAATACCAACGTCAGCAATGATGACCGATGGGGATGATGTCTCTGTATGGCGTGTGAATAGCGACGGCATTGTTGAAAATGTTGCCATTGTCATCGATGAAAAACGCCATATCGTCTCTGGATTGAACGATGGCGATCGCATTGTGACTTCTGGCGTCAATGGTCTTGAGTCGGGCATTAAAGTTCGAGAGTGGATCAAGGAAAGGGGGCTATAACATGAAAACACTTAAAGTGGCTGCTGGCCTGTCGTGTTTAGCCTTACTGACGGCTTGTGAAGATAAGCAAGCTGTAGAAGTGAATAACACGCCCTTGGTTAAAGCTATCGAGATTTCAGTCATCGATTTTAGCGACAAACTCTATTTCCCTGCGGTAGCAAACGCTGCTGAGAAGGCTCACCTCAGTTTTCGAGTCGCGGGTGAAATCTTCAAGCTAGATGTGAAGGAAGGTGAACGAGTTGCCAAAGGGGACATCATTGCCGAGCTTGACCCTACCGATTATCAATTGGATGTGGACAATGCTCAAGCTCGTTACACGGTAATCAATAGTCAATACCGACGTTCGAGTCCGCTAGTGAAGAAAGGCTTATTGGCTAAGTCGCAATTCGATGAAATTGCCGCTCAACGCCAGATTGCTTATGCCGAGTTGGAACTGGCGAAACTGCGCTTATCGTTCACTATGCTTCGTGCGCCTGTTGATGGGATTATTTCTCGAGTCAGTGTCGACCAATATGAAAATATTCAGGTAGGCCAACAGATTGTGAACATTCACAGTGTTGAGGATGTCGAAGTTGTGATTCAGCTCCCTGACCAAATTTATGTGAATCAACCCAATGAAACGCTCCTCTCGAACGTGGAAGCTGTGGTGAGAGTGCCAAGCGGTAATGAATACACCGCAGGTATTAAAGAGTTCACCACTGAACCCGATCCAAGTACGGGTACCTTCACGGTTACATTAGCTTTGCCGATGCCAGAAGACGATTTGATTCTTGATGGTATGGCCGTTGATGTGACTTCAAACGGGCGGGATATCGGTTTGGAGCTAAAAGCTGGTGTACTTATTCCGATCGAAGCGGTATTCAATGCAGACGGTGATGAACTGGATAGTAAAAACTCTTATGTGTGGGTTCTTAACGACGACAAGACAGTCTCGAAACAACAAGTCGTGTTAGGAAAAGCAAACCAGGAAACATTGCAGGTAGTGAAAGGATTGGAAATGGGGCAGCATGTCGTTGTTGCAGGCGTATCGCGATTGCGAGATGGGATGACAGTGGAAGTATTGTCTCAGGAGACGAACAATGAGTGAAGTAAATAACAAGCCCCAAAATGACGATCAACAGGGTGATGATCAGATCACAGGTGTTGCTTCTTACTTTATACGTAACAAAGTCATTAGCTGGATGTTATCTCTGATCTTTCTTATTGGTGGTGTTTCAGCATTCTTCGGTTTGGGGCGTTTAGAAGATCCTGCCTTTACCATCAAAGATGCAATGGTCGTGACTTCATACCCGGGGGCAACGCCTCAGCAGGTGGAAGAAGAAGTTACCTACCCACTAGAGAAAGCGATTCAACAGCTTACCTATGTCGACGAAGTGAACTCTATTTCAAGCCGTGGCCTGTCTCAGGTAACGGTAACGATGAAGAATAACTATGGTCCGGACGATCTTCCGCAAATTTGGGATGAACTTCGCCGAAAAGTGAATGATCTTAAGGTTGAACTGCCACCTGGGGTCAATGATCCTCAAGTCATTGATGACTTCGGTGACGTTTACGGGATCTTGCTTGCGGTGACGGGTGATGGTTATAGCTACAAAGAGCTGCTGGATTACATTGATTATCTAAGGCGAGAGCTGGAGTTGGTTGATGGGGTCAGTAAGGTCTCTGTTTCTGGTCAACAACAAGAGCAAGTATTCATTGAGATATCGATGAAGCGGATAAGCTCCTTAGGTCTGTCTCCAAGCACGGTATTTAATCTTTTATCGACTCAAAATATTGTATCAAGTGCGGGTGCGGTAAGAATTGGCGACGAATACATTCGAATTCATCCAACGGGTGAGTTCCAGAATGTTGAGCAGCTTGGCGATTTAATTCTGACAGAAGGTGGTGCTCAAGGTCTCATCTATTTAAAAGATGTGGCGAATGTAACTCGTGGTTATGTTGAAGTGCCAAGTAACATCATTGGCTATAACGGCAAGCTCGCACTTAACCTTGGTGTCTCTTTTGCGCAAGGCGTGAACGTAGTAGCGGTTGGTGAAGCGTTTGATCGAAGATTGGCCGAGCTAAAGTATCAACAACCCGTCGGCATCGACATCTCCGAGGTTTATAACCAACCTAAAGAGGTAGACAAGTCGGTAAGCGGATTTGTGGTGAGTTTAGGGCAGGCGGTTGCGATCGTAATCGTGGTGTTACTGTTCTTCATGGGACTAAGATCGGGCCTATTGATTGGTTTGATACTGCTATTGACCGTATTCGGTACATTCATTTTCATGCAGTACTTCAAGATCGACCTACAACGTATTTCACTGGGCGCGTTGGTTATCGCCTTGGGGATGCTGGTGGATAATGCCATTGTGGTGGTGGAAGGGATATTGATCGGCACGCAGAAGGGGCGAACCCGGATGCAGGCCGCCACCGATATCGTAACCCAAACCAAATGGCCGCTGCTTGGTGCGACGGTTATTGCGGTGACTGCGTTTGCTCCAATTGGTTTATCTGAAGACTCAACAGGCGAATACTGTGGCACCTTGTTCACGGTGCTACTGATCTCCTTGATGCTGAGTTGGTTTACTGCCATCTCGCTCACGCCGTTCTTTGCCGACATGTTCTTTAAAGGTCAGAAGGTCGATCCAGATAACGAAGGTAAGGACCCATACAACGGGATGGTTTTTGTTATCTACAAAAACTTCCTTGAGTTCTGTATGAAGCGTGCTTGGTTAACCATGTTTGTTCTGATTATTGGTTTAGGCGCGAGTGTGTACGGTTTTGGTTTCGTTAAGCAAGCCTTCTTCCCGTCTTCAACCACACCTATGTTCCAAGTGGATGTGTGGATGCCAGAAGGTACCGATATTCGAGCGACCAATACCAAGCTTAAAGTGCTTGAGAGTTGGCTAGCTGAGCAGGACGAAGTTGAACATATCACGACAACCGCGGGTAAAGGCCTGCAACGTTTCATGCTGACTTATGCGCCAGAGAAAAGTTATAGCGCTTACGGCGAGATAACGGTTCGTGTGAAAAGTTATGAAGTACTTGAAGGGCTAATGAAACGCTTCCGTGAACATGTAAATGGTCAGTTCCCAGAGATTGACTACAAGCTTAAACAGATCGAATTAGGTCCTGGTGGCGGTGCGAAAATTGAAGCGCGAATTGTGGGTTCTGATCCAACGGTTTTACGTTCAATCGCTGCACAAGTGATGGACATCATGCGTGCTGATGAAGGCGCATTTAACGTTCGTCACGATTGGCGTGAAAGAACTAAGGTATTAGAGCCTCAGTTCAATGAAAGCCAAGCGCGTCGTTATGGTATTACTAAATCTGACGTTGATGATTTCCTAGCAATGTCTTTCTCTGGTAAGTCGATTGGTGTGTATCGTGATGGTACAACGTTAATGCCGATTGTGGCTCGTTTGCCTGAAGACGAGCGTGTCGATATTCGTAACATCGAAGGCATGAAGATCTGGAGCCCAGCATTAAGTGAGTACATCCCACTTCAACAAGTAACGTTAGGTTACGAGCTAGAATGGGAAGATCCACTGATCATCCGTAAGAACCGTAAGCGTATGCTAACGGTAATGGCGGATCCTGATCTATTGGGTGAAGAGACGGCCTCAACTCTACAGAAACGCTTACAACCACAGATTGAAGCGATTGAGATGCCTCCGGGTTACTCATTGGAATGGGGGGGTGAATATGAGTCGTCAGCAGATGCACAGGCGTCACTGTTCACAACCATGCCTCTGGGTTACTTGTTCATGTTCTTAATCACTGTGTTCTTGTTTAACTCGGTGAAAGAGCCTCTGATCGTTTGGTTAACGGTTCCATTGGCGTTGATAGGGGTGACGACAGGCTTGCTAGCCTTGAATACACCATTCGGCTTTATGGCGCTGTTGGGCTTCTTGAGTCTATCTGGGATGCTTCTGAAGAACGGTATCGTACTACTTGATCAAATTGAGATTGAGATGAAATCTGGTAAAGATCCGTATGTAGCGGTTGTTGATGCGGCTCTGAGTCGTGTTCGCCCGGTATGTATGGCGGCGATTACCACCATTCTAGGTATGATCCCTCTACTACCGGATATCTTCTTCAAACCAATGGCAGTAACCATCATGTTTGGTTTAGGCTTTGCGACTGTACTCACGCTAATCGTAGTGCCTGTGCTGTATCGTTTGTTCCATAAAATTGAAGTGGCTTAACGTCAACTGACCTTTGAAATAATGCCCCTAATTGGGGCATTATTTTTATGTACGATTACTAAAAGAGACCATCGAAATGGAAGCTAATACAGTGGATAGAACGTGTGCATGGGCGCTTAAACATGAGCTTGAAAGGGAGTACCACGATGCAGAGTGGGGCGTGCCTGTTTATGATGACCAAGTTCTGTTTGAGTTCATTACTTTAGAAGGTGCTCAAGCAGGTCTGAGTTGGATTACGATCCTTAAAAAGCGTGAAGGCTATCGTGCCGCGTTCGATAATTACGATCTAAACAAGCTAGCTGAGCTGAATGAAGACAACGTGGCGAATATTATCGAACACTTCGATGTGGTTAAGCATAAGGGCAAGATTGCTTCGGTATACAACAATGCACGAGCAACCCTTGAATTACAGAAAGAGTTCGGCTCTCTTTCTAATGCCTTATGGCAATTTGTTGATAATGAAGTGATCGTGAATCAATGGACTGAGATGTCTCAAGTTCCCGCTTCTACCGAGCAATCTAAAGCGATGAGTAAGTTTTTGAAGAAGAGAGGCTTTAAGTTTGTAGGAGAAACAATCTGTTACGCATTTATGCAAGCAACAGGTATGGTCAATGATCATTTAGTCGGTTGCCCACACAAATAAAGTGTTATTTATTTCAGCGGAACAATCACTTAGAAATTGAAAAATTCATAGCCATTTTTTCATCGCTCTGAGATCTTTAAGTGGATGTGCTTTAAGGTTCAATATTGGCTTTGAAAGCTTCTGGACTATGAGCGGTTTGTATTATGAGCTGAAGTATCTGAATATGAGTATTTTGAGTTATGCTTTAAACAGAAAAAGGCAGGAATATCCTGCCTTTTTTGCATATTAGACCTATCGTCTCAGATTAAATCAGAGCGCTATAACGTTCTAATCCCGCCTCTAGATCAGCAATCAGGTCATCAACATCTTCTAACCCAATATGAACACGTATCAAGGTACCTTCGAAATTAGGATTGGCAACAGTTCTCAAGCTGTCAAAACTGCTTGGTTCGTTAGCTAGAATCAAACTTTCAAATCCACCCCAAGAGTAACCCATACTAAAATGTGTCATTCCATCAAGTAACGCTGTCGTCGCTTTGATATTAGAGTTGTTTAGTACAAAAGAGAACAAGCCATTACCGCCAGTAAAATCTCGTTTGAAGAATTCATGGCCTGGGCAAGACTCAAGAGCAGGGTGACGAACGTGGTTAACTTCAGGACGAGTCTCTAACCATTTTGCGACCTTCAAGCTGCTTTCTGCGTGTTGGCGTAGACGCACATCAAGAGTACGAATGCCGCGAAGCCCTAAATAAGCATCATCAGGTGAGACACATTGCCCCATCAAGTAACTTTGCTCTCTTAGTTGATCCCAGCATTTCTCATTGGCGACTGCCGTACCTAGCATCACATCAGAGTGACCCACGATGTATTTGGTCGCTGCTTGAATCGAGATATCAACACCAAAATCAAACGGTGAGAAGTTCACGCCAGCCGCCCAAGTATTGTCTAGCATAACGATGATGTCATGTTCATGAGCGATACGCGCTAGTGTTGGAATATCCTGCACTTCCATGGTGACAGAGCCTGGAGACTCAGTAAACAGCACCTTAGTGTTTGGCTTGATAAGGTCTTGGATACCTTCACCAATCGTTGGCTCGTAGTAAGTTGTCTCTACCCCCATCTTTTTCATGATGGTGTCACAGAAATCACGAGTAGGTTCGTAGCAGGTGTCAACCATTAAAATATGATCACCTGTTTCTACAAAAGAGAGAATGGCATTCGAAATTGCTGCTGTACCACACGGGTACAGTGCACAACCCGCGCCGCCTTCTACTTCAACCATCGCATCTTGGAAGGCAAAATGAGTGTTGGTTCCACGACGTCCGTAAAAAAGGGTCTTGTTAGCGCGGTTAATCGTAGCTTTACGCTTCTCTTCTACTGAGTTAAATACGACAGTTGAAGCGCGTTGTACTGGTGGGTTAACAACACCATTGGTCCACTTCTTATCACGACCGGCAGTGATAAGTTTAGTGGTTTTGTTCTCGGACATGCTGTGAATTCCTTATCAATCGGTTATGTCCTATTTAAAACATGCCAAGAGTGTTCAAAGCAAGAGCGGAGCGGGGATTTTTGCGCTTTTCTTACGATTTTTAACCTTTCACTCAGTTAACAGTGAAAGGTTAAAAATGATCGATGGGGAAACAACGAGCCATAATCGACTCATTGCTGGAATTATAGGAGTGGGTTGAACAAGTAGAACAGCCTCTCAAAGAAGCGATTACTAAGGTTTCTTTGCTCCCACTGTTCTAACTCTACAGAGTGGGATGAAGCGATATAAGATTTCTGCAGCTCAGACAGTTTTTGCGTGAAATGCACATCATCCACAGCCAGAGTCACTTCAAAGTTGAGCCACAAACTGCGCATGTCGATATTGACGGTTCCGATCAAGCAAAACTCTTCATCGATCACTACCGATTTGGTATGAAGAAGGCCACCGTAAAATTCATAGATCTTCACGCCAGCTTCAAGCAACTCGGTATAAAACGCACGAGAAGCCCATTTAACCATTAGTGAATCGTTATTGTGTGGAATGATCAGTTCTACAGTTACGCCGCGTTGAGCTGTCATCTTAAGTGTTTCGAGTAAGTCAGCACTTGGCACAAAATAAGGTGTAGTAATACGTACAGAATGATTCGCTTGATTGATGGCGATGGTCAGTACTTGTAAGATCAAATATTCCGGCATGCCAGGGCCAGACGGCACTACTTGAACCGGATGATGTGTCATGATTTCTTCAACTGGGCATTCAGGTATATCAGGGAGAATGCGTTCACCAGTCTCAACTTCCCAATCCCAGCCATGAATAGCGGATAACACATTAACGGTTGGCCCAGTCACTCTGACCATTACATCAATCCACTGACCAACGCCGGAACTTTGTTTGAAGTGAGCAGGATCGACCATGTTCATTGAACCCGTATAGGCGATAGTCTCGTCAATCACAATGATTTTGCGGTGTTGTCTTAAATCTAGGCGACGTAAAAAAATACGCCATGGGCTCACTTCTAGTGCTTGTACGACTTGAACGCCTGCGTCCTTCATCATTGACTGCCAGTGGCTTTTGAAAAAGCGAGGGCTACCGGCTGAATCGAGCAAAACTTTAACATCTACGCCACGTTTTGCAGCGCGAATCAGCGCAGAGGCAACCGAATCGGTCAGGCCACCTGGATGCCAAATATAGAAAACCATCTTGATACTGGTTTGTGCATTTTCTATATCTTCGATAATTGCGTGTAGGATCTCGTTTGGTGAAGATTGCAGCGATAGAGTGTTTCCACTGAGTGCAGGGATGCCCATTCGATTGTTACAAAGCTCGTCAATCTTATGGATAGGGGAGCCGACTTTCCCTGGTTGGTGAAGTTGGCAATCATTCAATTGACGGAACCAGTCGCCGAAAGGGGTAAACATACGATGAGCGCGTTCAGCCCTTTTTCTGCCTAGGTTTAGCTCACCAAAAAGGAAGTAACAAGCTACACCAACAATCGGGATAATGTAGATAACCATTAGCCAAGCAAGAGAAACGCTGACAGAGCGTCGTTTTAGTACAACACGAAACGTCACACCGGCTACGAGAACCCAGTACAAAACAACAGAGGCCAAAGTTAAAAAATGATAAAGCTTATCCACATTGAATACTCGAAAAAAGAGACACTTAGATAGTAATGCTATTTAACGGATATGGGAATTTAAGGATTCAACTATTTACAAAATAGAGCAAAAGATGTAAATAGGTTAAAGTTGTTAAGTTTTGGTCAACTTAAGAAGAAAACGATTGTTTTGTATGAAAAGTCGGCATTTAACCATAAAAATTTACATCTTTAACGAAATTTGTACGGTATGCTCTTCCAATTTTATTCTTAAACTGGTTTACTTGCTAGACAACGAGCGTCAATCAAATCTTTTAGGTGTGTAAATTTATTTATACACTTTCCTTTTAAAGACGCCACCCAAAGCAAAACACAACATCACATAACACAAAAGTTTGGAGTACACGTGGCTACTAGTAATACAACCACAACACCCCGCGATACCTGGGGTTCGAAGTTAGGATTCGTAATGGCTGCAGCAGGTTCTGCTGTTGGCTTAGGTAACATTTGGAAATTCCCATACACAGCAGGCGAAAGTGGCGGTGGTGCATTCGTTGCCATTTACCTGTTTTTTGTAATTTTTATTGGTTTCAGTGTCATGCTGACTGAATTTGCGATTGGCCGTCATACGCAAAAATCAGCAGTAGGTGCATTTAAAACAACTGACCGTCGTTGGACGTTCGCTGGCGTTATCGGCGTATTCAGTGGTCTACTTATCATGGGTTTCTACCCAGTAGTAGGCGGTTGGTCAATCGCATACATCGGTAAAATTGCAGGTGGTCTTCTAGACGCACCAGAAGCAATTGGTGATAGCTTTGGTGGCTTTATCTCAAACCCAGTTCAACCACTAATGTGGATGGGCTTATACCTACTACTTAACGTTGTTATCGTTATGAAGGGTATTTCTGGTGGTATTGAGAAAGCGGGTAAGATTTTGATGCCACTTCTTTTCATCATCCTTATCGTGGTATCTATCAAAGGCATCATGCTTCCGGGCGCGATGGCTGGTCTAGAATTCCTATTCAGCCCTGACTTCTCTAAAGTAGACAGCAATGTAATCCTAGCCGCTCTAGGTCAAGCATTCTTCTCTCTAAGTCTTGGTATGGGTTGTATGATGACATACGGCTCTTACCTTAAGAAGAAAGAGAACCTAGTTCAGACAACAGCAATGGTAACCGCAATGGATACTGGTGTTGCTATTCTAGCTGGTGTTGCAATGTTCCCTGCAATGTTCGCGTTCGGTATGGAACCTGCAGCGGGCCCTGGTTTAGTATTCGTTGTTGTTCCTCAGCTATTCGCTGAAATGGGCGGCGTAGTTGGTCTTCTATTTGCTCTTATGTTCTTCGTTGGTTTGAGTGTTGCGGCACTAACATCTTCAGTATCTCTACTTGAAGTTGTGGTTTCTTACCTAATCGATGAGAAAGGCATGAAGCGTGTAACAGCGGTACTGTCTGCAAGTGTTGTAATGGCGATTCTATGTATCTTCGCTTCTCTATCACTTGGCGGCTTCGGTCCAACACTGTTTGATACTGGCGCGTTTGACATTTTCGACCTACTAACGGATAAGATTTTCCTAGCGGTTGGCGGTATGTTGGTATGTATCTTCGCTGGTTGGAGACTAAACCGTGCAGACCTAGAGAAAGAAATCACTAACGACGGTGAAGTCTCTTTCCCACTATTTGGTCTATGGTACACACTAGTTAAGTACATCATCCCTGTAGCTATCGCAATCGTTGCGTTCATGGGTATCTCTTCTGGCTTCGATAGCGGTAAAGGTGCAATCATGCTACTAGGTATTGGTATCATTGCTGGTTTTGCGCTGATTTCTAAGAAGTTCTAATCGCAAGATAAAGTAATTTGATAAACGGGAGCTCATTAGCTCCCGTTTTTTTATGTCTGGAACTTAATTATCCAAGAAAAATAACCATTAAAGGTATCCGTCTGATAGCCGATATAAATGGAACGAATAGCTGTTAGAGCTATATTTTGATTTAGGTAGGTGTTGTTTGAAATTGTCAGTGAGAAAGAAACTGTATGCCGGTTTTGGCTCTATATTGGCGGTGCTTGTCACGTTAGTCGGTATTGTATGGATGGAAGTTATTGGCGCTCATAAGAGCGCCGATGAGATTAGATTAGATGATGTACCGGGTACCGTTACCTACCTTGTTTTGATCGATGAAGCTGGAGATGTCTATCGAGATGCTCTGGGTGCAATCACTCTGGTCGATAATGCACTCAATGATTATCGAACCAACAAGAACGAATTTGCTCAAGCTATCGAGCAGGCTAAGCGTTTGGAGAGTAGAGGTTCGGAAGACCACCGCCGTATTCAGCGAATTGAAGACCTGATGGGGCGTTTCACTCAAGAGTTTGAATCAAAGCTTGTGCCGAAGATCAATGATGAAGCTGCGCTACTAGCCAATATTCAACAGCTACGATCTTTGTATGAGAGCAATCTTATCCCTATTGAGAACTTACTGGATCAAGCGTCAGCAAGTGAGCGCGCAGATACAGAACAGTCACTACTGACACTAACCGACACGTTTACTACCATCGAGCGCACCATCATGGTGTTGTCTGCTATTGCGATTGTCTTTGGTTGTGTGATTGCGTATCTATTGTCTAGCTCTATTACCAATCGTCTTACTCGTGTAGAACAAGTAGCACGACGTGTAGCAAATGGTGACCTAACGGCAGGCGACATTATTGATGATTCTGGTGATGAATTGGCTGAACTGGCTAAGTCGATTAACCAGATGCAGAAATCACTAGTAGACCTATTAGGTTCAATCTCGTCTGTGACTCACCAAGTCCAATCGGTGACAGGGGAGCTCTCTTCTATTAGCCAAGACATCGTTATTGGTGCATCAGCTCAAGCAGACAAAGCTAACTTGATTGCAACGGCTGCTGAAGAGCTAAGCTTGACCATTTCTGAAGTGGCGCAGCAAGGTACTTCAACTTATGAAGAAGCACGTCGCTCAGAAACCTCTGCAGAAGATGGCCGCAACGTGATTGTTGAGATGGTGGCGAGTATTCAACAAGTGTCGACTCAAATGAGCTATATGTCGTTGCAAATGAATACTCTAGGTTCTCACGGTGAGCAGATTGGTAGCGTTATCAAGGTAATCGAAGACATTGCTGAGCAAACTAACCTGTTAGCTCTTAACGCTGCGATTGAGGCTGCGCGTGCTGGCGAGTTTGGGCGTGGGTTTGCTGTAGTTGCTGATGAAGTGAGAGCGTTGGCTGAGAGAACAACCAAAGCGACACAAGAAGTATCGGGCATTATTCAATCAATTCAATCTGGTACGCAAGAAGCCGTTACTTACACGCAGGATAACTGTCGGTTAGTTGAGATTGGCGTAGAGAAAAGTTCAGGTGCGGTTTCAGCATTGGAAGCGATTGTTAGCGGAGCGGGCAATGTACAAAGCATGGTTAACTCTATTGCGACTGCAGCAGAAGAGCAGACAGCTGTAACCAAAGAAATTGCAGCGGACATTACGGCAATCAGTGATATCTCTGAGCAATCTTTGCAACTGGCGACTCGAAGCTCTGAAAACACATCAGGCTTGAACGCTAAGGTTGCTGAGCTAGAAGCATTAGTTGGTAAGTTTAAACTGGCGTAAAGCGGTAGCTTGGTTCTATTTACCTATTGGTAATCGAGTAAAGACCACGCACTGATCGCTAGTTGCTGAAAAGAAGCCCAACGATTCAATATTTATTGAGTGAGTTGGGCTTTTTCGTAGCTGGAATCTGGGTTCAGACGAGGTATACTCCACGTTCTACAATGGAGCTAGCCTTTAATGTTCGATATTCTTCTGAACCACTCTGATTTTTTACTTATCAATAAGCACCCTGGAGTCAGCGTCCACAAAGACGATGGCGATACCATGTTGCTTCAAGAAGTTGCTAAGGCAATTAATGAGCCTAAGCTGTATCTCGTTCATCGACTAGATAAAATGACTTCGGGCATTCTGCTGCTGGCAAAAAATGCGTCGGCGGCGAGCGAGCTTTCACAGCTATTTGCAAAGCGTGAAGTAGAGAAATACTACCTTGCGATCGGTTCTAAGAAGCCAAAGAAAAAGCAAGGTTTGATCTCAGGAGACATGGAGCGTTCACGACGCTCAAGTTGGAAACTTCTGACATCCAAAGAGAACCCTGCGATTACTCAGTTTTTATCAGCAACGGCTGAACCCGGTGAGCGTCTGCTGTTATGCAAACCCTATACAGGGCGAACTCACCAGATCCGTGTCGCGATGAAGTCGATCGGCTCAGCCATTGTTGGTGACCCTATTTATAATCCATCGAGTGAGGCTGACAGAGGTTATCTACATGCCTTCGCGATTCGATTTGCCTATCAATCACAAGCCTACGAATATGTCTGCGACCCAAGGAGCTTAAACTCTTTGGGTGAGAAGTGGCATCAGGAAACCGTGTCGAACGGTTTGGACAGTTGGCTTGAACCTTGGTCATTAACTTGGCCAAAGCTAAACACTAAGTGAGTGAAATAATGGAAGCATCAGCTTTACCTCTGTTTTTTAGTCATATTGAACAGCAACTTAATGAAGTACCAAACGAACTACGCCGTATTTTCCACGGGCGCGGTAAGTTTTGGCCTGGTCTAGAGCAACTGACATGTGACTGGGTTGATGGACAGCTACTGGTTAACGTGTTTAAAGAAGTCGACGATGAATTCTTGTCATCTCTTAAAGCTGGATTGGTTGAACTCACCAACAAAGATATCTGGCAATCAAAGCAGGGCACAAGCATTGTTCTGCAACACCGTTATGCCGATGGTGCGCCTTCAGAGGTTCTATGGGGTGAGTTGAATGACTCTCCGGTTGTGGTTGAGCATGGCCTTAAGTACCAATTAGACATTGGCCGTAATCAGAACTTCGGTTTGTTCCTAGACATGCGTAATGGTCGTCAGTGGGTACAAGATAATGCCAAGGATAAGAACGTTCTTAACCTGTTTGCATACACTTGTGGTTTCTCTGTCGCGGCTATCGCTGGTGGCGCTCGTCAATGCATGAACGTGGACATGTCACGTGGCTCGCTAAACAAAGGTCGCGATAACCACCGTCTGAATGAACACGATATGCGCTCGGTTAACTTCCTTGGCTACGATATCTTTAAGTCGTGGGGGAAAATCAAGAAGGGCGGTCCTTACGAGCTCGTTATCATCGATCCACCTTCGTTCCAAAAAGGCAGCTTTGCTCTAACCAAAGATTACAAAAAAATCTTACGTCGTTTGCCTGAACTTCTAACTGAAGGCGGTGAAGTGATTGCGTGTGTGAACTCACCAGCAGTATCACCAAACTTCCTGATTGAGACGATGGCAGAAGAAGCGCCAAGCGTTGAGTTTATTGAACGCCTAGACAACCCGCCTGAGTTTGTCGATGTCGACCTTGATTCAAGCCTAAAGGTATTGAGGTTTAAAATCACGGCTTCAGCTGAAGCTTGATGCCATGATTTAGCGGGCATTATCCATACTAATATAGAAAACGCCGCTCACAATGAGCGGCGTTTTTATAGGTGCAAGAAACTAACTCATTTATTAACTAGCTTGGTTTTTTAGTGTCTGAAAACCAAAATAAATACGCATGAACGTGGTTAGCCAACAAGCTGCACCAAAGGTGTAAGCGATAACCGCAAAGTGTTGAGGCCAAATACAAAACGCGATGAAACAAGCGATGGTTTCAGTGCCTTCGGTTAGCCCTGACATGTAGTACAGAGACTTATGCTTATAGACTGGGTTTTCAATGCCTCGCTTGCCTGCCATAACCGCAAACGCTAAAAAGCTGCTGCCTGTGCCGATAAAAGAGAAGATCAAAAATGCACCGGCAATGGCGTTGTGTTCTGGGTTGGCAATGACAAATCCAAAAGGGATCAACGAGTAGAATAGGAAATCTAGGCTGATGTCGAGGAAACCACCCGCATCACTAATGCCTTGGATTCGAGCCAAGGCCCCATCAAGCCCATCACATACTCTATTAAACACAATGAAGCCTAACGCCCACTCATATTGTTGAAATGCCAACGCTGGAAACGCTAAACACCCAATCAGAAATCCGAATAACGTGGTTTGATTGGCCGTGATACCCAATTGGTTTAGTAACTTAGCAGACTGATTTAATGGCCACTTAATGACCTTAATGGAGTACTTATCCAGCATGGTTACTTCTCCATGGCCAAGACAGTACTTCTGCCCCTTGAGGTACATCGGCTTCGTCGTGCGTGACCATTAATGTAGGGATATTCGCTTTGGTCAGCTGTTCGAAGACCCAATCGCGAAATTGTGCTCTTAACTCTTGGTCTAGCTTGCTGAACGGTTCGTCAAGCAGGGCGAGTTTAGGCTTGGCTAACAACATACGAGTCAAGCTTATTCTTGCGCGTTGACCGCCGGATATTTGATCCGGGAAAGATTCAGCTAAGTGAGTTAGCTCTATGTCTTTTAGTGCAGCCATTGCTTGTTTTTGGCGAGCGGAACCTTTAACAGAGTTCGGTAACGAAAAGGCCAAGTTTTCCCATACTTTGAGGTGCGGAAACAACAAGTCATCTTGAAACAAAATACCGACTTCACGCTGATGTGATGGAAGCTCGTCGAGCTGAATATTGTTCAACACAACGGTGCCAGAGTACGAAAAATCTTCACTTAAGTGACCAGCAATCGCATCCAGTAAGGTCGACTTTCCGCAGCCACTCGGCCCCATCAAAGCCAGTATTTGGCCAGATTCTAATGTGACGTTTAGCGCTGAGAACAGCGAATCTCCATCGGTTTTACGGATGGCGAGGTCGTTGAGGTACAGACTCATTACTTAGGAAACCTTTAAAAGTAAGACGGCGATATCTCAGTTGAAGTCGGCTGACTAATATCGCTAAAGAGAAAAAGAACAGAGGCAATAGGGCCTGCCAAATGGCATAGATTGCTGTCACCCTGCGGTCGAAACCACTGGTAAGTGCAACGGCTTCTGTGGTGATCGTGCTAATACGGCCCGCGCCGAGCATTAATGTTGGAAGGTATTGGGCCAAACTCACGCTGATCCCGACCGCCCAAGCAAAGGCAATTGCTGGAAGCAAGATTGGTAGTTTGATCGAATACCAACTCTGAAATGGCGATTTACCTAGGCTCAGCGAGGCTTTAATCAACCCATCATTGAAGCTTTTCCACGGGCCATCCAAAGACAGGTACACAAACGGGAAAGCAAAGAAAACATGCGCCCAAATCACCCAGAACTCATAGGCACTACTGCCGATGTAGAGGGTCGTGACTTGCATACCAAACAACACTGAAAGCTGTGGTATTAGCATTGGAATAGCGATAATGAAGCCCGGAACTTGCCACTTGTATTTGATTCTGTATTCGTGAGCAACCAGCGCAAGCAACAAAGCGATTGAAGCAGCAATCAGACCAATCCATAAGCTTTGACCAACGGTGCTCATGATGCCTTCCCACTCGAACTCCCAGAAGCGCGTGCTGTAGCGGCTCGGCAGGAAATCAGGGAAGCGCCAACGCTGAGCAACGCTCCAAATTACCATTAAAGGAATGATCAGCAGTGAAAGGCTAGCAAGGACAGTGAATACCGTTTTCCCCGGAAGGTTTGCCCCTGTTCTTCCGGAATACTGCCAAGTTCGAAAGTACTTAAGAACCGCCCATTCAACTAAACGCGCCAAGGCGATGATCAACGAAGCTAAACCAAACAAAACGATGGCACCAGCAGCAGCTCGCGGAAGTAGGTTAAGATCCGGATCGTTGAACCATTGCCATACCAAAACGGCAAAGGTCGGCGGGTTGGTTGGGCCTATGATCAAAGCAATATCGACAACCGAGACACTGTAAGCGAGTACCGCCAGCATTGGGAAACGAAGCTTAGTAAACCATTGTGGGAAAATACATTTCCACCAGATCTGAGCGCGGCTGTAACCGAGCGATGCACTGACCTTGGTGATACGCTCTACATCAATTTGCTGAAGTATCGAAATGCTCATCAGCAATAAGAAGGGGACTTCTTTGAGTGCGAGCATAATAATTAAGCCGAACGCGTATGGGTCTTTCACCAATAACGCCAATTCAGAGCTGGTAGCCGATTCGCCGAGCAAGTGATGTACCGCTCTTGCGCCAAGCCCCGTTGGACTAAACAGAAAAGCAAAGCCGATAGCGAAAGCTACATGTGGAATGGCAAGCATTGGCGATAGCGTAAACTCAATCTTTCTCCAAAACTTGTTTCCCCAAGAGGCTTGAAGAATACAAAAGGTCAGGAAGCAGGCTATATAGCTGCTTGCAATTGCTGAACCTAGGCTTAAGCCAATAGAGTGCCAAGCCCCTTCCCATTGAAAGACTTGGCTAAAACCGTTGAGTGTCGGCTCCTCTAAACCAAGGGGCGGGATGAAACTCAGTGACGAAGCCACGACTCCCGCTACCCCAGGAATGGTCGGGATAATGCATACAGCTATAACAACAAAATATAGAGCGCGTAGCATGAAGACTAGTTACCGTATCGCTTAAGCCACTCTTTCTCGAGCGCGTTTTGCCAGCTAGGGTGTGGTTCATCAACCGATTTAAATTGCTGGGTGTTTTTAGCGCTGCCAGTGAGGTACTTGCTGCTCAGAACCGAAGGATCGCCCCAAACATTGAGATCCCCCTTGCGAGACTGTGCTTCAGGGCTCAGTAAGAAGTTAATGGTCACTTGAGCACCCGCGGTTGCATTGGCGTTCCAAGGAATCGCAAGGAAGTGAATGTTAGATAGAGCGCCGCTTTCTAGAGCATAAGCCTTAGTGGTTTCGGCTAAGCGACCACTGGCTTGTGCTGAATAAACAGAGTTTGGATTAAACGTAATCGCGAGATCGATCTGTCCGTCATCCAGAAGTTGGATGCTTTCCGATGTGCCTGCTGGGAACTGCTTTCCACCGCGCCACGCCACTTTATGGAATTTATCTAAGTAAGCCCACAGTGGTGCCGTTACTTCTTGGAAGTTGTCTTCTGAAACCGGCTGAGCCAGCGCAGGGTTATTGTTTGTTAGTTCAATCAGTAGTGACTTAATGAAGCTCGTGCCATGAAACTCTGGTGGGCGAGGGTAGCTTAAGCGGTTCGGGAAAGCCTGAGCGTAGCTTAACATCTCAGAGAATGATTGTGGCGGGTTGTGAAGTGTTTCTTGGTCATGAATGAACACCAGTTGTCCCACGCCCCACGGTGCTTCTAAGCCTTCTGTCGGCTCTGAGAAATCAACATCAATCGGCAGAGACTTATCGACATACTGCCAATTTGGAAGTGATTCCGTAAATGGCCCAAACAATAGCGCGTTGTCTTTCATCGAACGGAAGTTCTCGCCATTAATCCAGACGATATCGACGCTGCCTTCACTGTTCTTTCCTGCCGCTTTTTCAGCAAGCAGTCGAGTGGTGGTTTCCGCAATATCGGTCACTTTCACATGCTTTAACGTGACACCGTAGTCACTTTGTAATTTCTTGCCTGCCCACTGTAGGTAACGATTGATCTCTTGGCTTCCGCCCCAAGCGTGAAAGTAGACAGTTTCTCCCTCTGCCTGCTGTTCTATTTGGTTCCAGCTGTCGATGGATGTTGCTTCATCAGCATAAATGGTTGCGCTGTATGCAACGGTTGCCATGATTCCTAACGTACTTACTATATTGTTCATAAACTTTTCCATTTGGTAGTGAACGGGCAAGAGCATTGTATTTTCAAACTCCCTAGGGCGTGTTGATCCTTCGTGGTTAACGAAAGATCAACATGCCCTAATAGTTATTCTATCTGTTTCTGAAATAAATTCTAATTCAACAGTAAATTCAATCAATTACTTGAGAACAAGCAGGGAGTTCTCGGTTGAGTTTTGTTCGATCTGTAATCACCTCGAAAACTCGACAGACTCTAGGCTTTTGCCATCCTAGCAACAGACCGCTGAACCGTTGAATTTATTGCATCTAAATGAGAGATTTTTGAGGTTTATTGGAGGCTGGTACGAAAAGTCGGCGATGAGTGTCAATTTTGAAGAAGTAGTGAGGGCAAGCTGACAATAAAAAAGGAGCCATCAGGCTCCTTTAATCAGTATTTGGTTTCGATGACGGATTAGTTTACCCAGTCACGAATTGTGTACGTTAGCGTGTGTACATCGTTTTTCAGTACTAGCGTATCGTTTGTTAGCGTTACGTCGCTCCACTCGCTTAGAGTAGCAGAAACCGATTGTTCGATTTCCATCGCAGAGCCGTGACACATTTTCATTGTCATGCCCATTTGCTTGATACGGAATTGACCGTCTTTCAGCTCGCCTTGACCGAAGAAGTTGTTACAACCAGCCATGCCGTTTGCAGTCATCTTTTCGCCGATCTCTAGACGAGGAGCTGCTTGGTCTTCGCTTTTCACAATGTCCTTGCCATCAATTTGCGCAAGTTCCCAATTATGGTGCTGTAGATCGGTTGGTGTTACTTGCATCGCGTTGTCACCTGTTGTTGTGCATGCTGCTAGCATCATAGGTAAAGCGGCTACTGCTAGTAATTTTTTTGAACTAAACTTCATATTATAAGGCTCCAAAGGAAAGAACGAAGTTACCGGATAAGTGTAACTTGATGGGTTCAAAGTATAGTTTACAAAACACTATATGTGTCAGTATAAGGTCATAGTTAGTATGGATTTCACGAGCCAGGCGACAAATTAATCGCTTATTTTTGAGAGAGTAAGCGTAATTTTGAATGTGTAAGGAGGCATGGTGGAGCAGTTAGAGTTTTTCCAAGTTCCAAGCCCTTGCGTTGGGGTTTGTTCAAGCGATGACAAAGGCTATTGCAACGGTTGTATGCGCAAGAGAGAAGAGCGCTTTAATTGGATGTCGATGACACCGTCAGAACAATTGCACGTGATAAAGCTGTGTCGTCAGCGCTATAGAAGAAAAATAATGAATCAAAAAAACTTGATTGGTAAGCAGGTCGATGAAGAGGGAAATACCAGTCCCCAAAGAGATCTTTTTGGCTAAAGAGGAAGTATTTAGATTTTATTTAACTCCGAAGTAACTATTACTTTACATAATGGTTGGGGTGTAATATTAAAGTAGGTACCTTTGTACCTGAAGGAGTGGTGTCGGTATGAATAAAAAGAACGTAAAAATCAAAAAAGAGCCAGTCAAAGCACTTGACCGAAAACCGATCGGGGCAAAAGATGACCCTGAAGAGACTCCGCGTGATTGGCATTCGATGTCAGAAGAAGAACGAATGGAAATCCTTTCTCACCTCTCAGACATGCCTTTCCAATAACACCACTGGTTCTTCAGAGCCTTTCTTAAAGCTCAGTTTTCAGAAACAAAAATGTGATTAAACAAACATGTGATTCGCTTTCGTTACACCACGATGGTACGTGCAAAATGTATCATCGGCCTCGGTGGTTTTACTGTGAATCTTAATGTTTGTGATCACTTCTACCGCCCCTGCATCGTAGCAAGCTTGTTCTGCTTTTTTAACGATATCGAGTAATTGGTTGAGTTCACCTTTCATCGTAGTTTCCATCGCACCGACTTGGAAAGGCACATCGGCAGCTTTCACAACTTCAATGGCTTTATCAACCACTTCGAAGTTGTTGCCTTCTTTAACGCGAGGTATCACTTGGAAGGCAACCATCACTTCTTTTTCTCTTTTTAACTCAGACACTTTCTGCTTACTCTAGGGTAGGGAATTGTTGCAGATTATAGGTTAATGCGGAGACGAATTCTACAGCGATTATGCTGGTTGGATTACTCTCTTTGTCCTACTTGTTACCCCAGTGGTCACTTACCCAACCACCTATGTGCTCATCAAAATGACTGCCACTGAACCTCTGGTTGCGTTCAACCGAAGTATCACAATCATCTTTATTATCTATTAGGGTTTGTATGTAGTTTGCCATCGGGTCATTGGAACGTTGACGATCTCGGCGAGTTGCCACTTCCTTAATCAGTTGTAATCGATATGTAGAGCTAGCACGTTTCATTTCAATGACCTCCTGTTGTAGACACTAATAGAAAAATCTAGTTGCTAGATATAGGGGCGTCAACGTGATTTAAGAGTATTTTTTTTGAGCAACCAAGAATCAATACGTTGGCATCATAATTCACAAAAGTGTCATTTAAGTTGGCAACTTTAGGGAAGTTTTTGGGTGTGAATTTGTATTTTGTTGCATATAAAAAAGCCCAGTACAAACTGAGCTGACCATTCTATTTCTGGTTACTTAGAGCTATTTGGTTTGCTTTTAAATTGCTTAATGCTTTTCTTTTTAGCTGTTCTTCGATTGGCCATTTTATCTTTAGGTGGACGCTTGCGAGCGGTCGTTTCAGATGCAGGTTTGTCGGTAACCGGGAAACCCTCTAATGGTTGCAGCACTAACGGCTTATTGGTCAAGGTGCGAATCGCATTGAGGTAGTCAGTTTCGCTGTGGCTAACCAGAGAGACCGCGCAGCCAGTACTTCCTGCTCTTGCTGTACGACCAACGCGGTGTACGTAAGTTGCTGAGTGAGAAGGTAATTCGAAGTTAATTACGACAGGTAACTGATCAATATGAATGCCTCTAGCCATCACGTCTGTCGCGATAAGCACACGAGTCTCGCCATTTTTGAAACTTTCTAATGCTTGCTCTCGTTCTTCTTGGCTCTTATTTCCATGTAACGCACTCACACTGATTTTGGCTTTATTCAATCGTTTGGTTAATGCATCGGCATTGTCTTTTGCGCCAATAAATACCAATACTTGCGGCCATGTGTGTTGATTGAGTAGTGCGATGAGCGCTTGAGCTTTACTGCCTTTGTTCACTAAATACAGGGTTTCTTCAATAGTCGCGACCACGCTGTTTTCTTGATGTGTCGTGACTTTAACTGGATTTAAAAGAAGCTCTTCAGCTTGCCCTACTAATTCGGGCGGAAGTGTCGCAGAGAACAACAGTGACTGACGTTTGCTCGGTAGTGCTGAAGTAATCGCTTGAACATCTGGCCAAAAGCCCATGTCGATCAGGCGGTCGGCTTCATCAAGAACCAATGATGAACACTGAGCGACATCCAGTTCATCACTTTTGATTAAAGCAAGTAAGCGGCCCGGTGTGGCGATGGCTAATTGTGGTTTAGTCGATAATTGTTGCTGTTGATCATCAGTATTTACGCCGCCCGTTAGCGTTACCAATTTGATATCAAGCGCTGTTGCGATCGGCTCTAAAGATTTGGTCACTTGAGATGCAAGTTCACGGGTTGGAACAATGATCAGTGCTTGAAGTTCATTCACATCTTGGTTGATGTTATTCAGTAACGGTAAGCCAAACGCCAATGTTTTACCGCTGCCCGTTTGAGCCAATGCAAGTACGTCTTTCCCCGCAATAATGGTAGGAATTACCGCTTGCTGTATCTCTGTTGGCTTATTGAATTGAGATGGGAGCGCGGAGACGGTTTTTGCGTTAAGGGTTAGGCTAGCAAATGACATAAATGAACCAAGTATCAAAAGGGAGGTGGAGTCTAACAGGGCTACAAATGTTAGAGAATCAGTTTTGTATGTTAGACGATAAACACATTCATTATACGCGCGAATTATGTCTGTTAGCTATACGCGATAATTAAGCGTTTATCATATTGTAATGGCACTGAATGGACGTACAATGTCCGCCCTAAAAATGTTCATGAAATGAGATCGAAATGAGTTGGGACAGTATCTGGCTGTTTATCGTTATCGTGTTTTTTATTGCCATTATCCCGGGCCCAAATGCGCTGTTGGTATTAAGCACAGCCTTAACTCAAAGGAAGCTGTTCGCATTTGTGAACGTGTTGGGCGTGTCATGTGGTTTCTTTTTTCATGCCTTTATCTCGGCTAACGGCATAAGCTTATTACTGTCGAACACTCCCATGGCCTTTGAAGGGCTAAAGTGGGCTGGGGTTTTGTATCTTGGCTGGCTTGGGTATAACCATTTTCGTGCGGCGCTGCGCGCTCAAGAGGGCGTGCTCTCTGTGGTCAGTGCATCGGGAAGTAAGCTTTATAAGCAATTTTTCAAAGGGCTTCTCACTAATCTACTGAATCCTAAAATTGTCCTGTTTTATCTTTCTATATTCCCTCAATTTGTTTCAACAGATGCGATTGTGACAGACAGTTTGATACTTGGTGCAATTCAAGCGTCAGTGGTGTCGATGTGGTTCTTAGTTGTGATCTTAATGGCGGATACCTTTAAGCGCTTGTTAGTTCAAAAGCGCACCTCGCAAATGATGAACATTGTGTGTGGGATTCTATTCGTGGGCTTCAGCATTCAGTTGGCATTGTTTCAGCTTTAGGGTGCGATGCGAAGAATTGGGTTTTTAGCTATTGGTTCAGTTCATTTCCGGCTTAGTTCTCGTTTCCATCTTAGTTTTCATTTCCGATTCAGTTCTCATTTTTTACTGAATGCTAAGCAATCAGTGTTTCTCTGTATAAATCTCTAAAGCATTAGCTCGGGAAGTCGATATAATTATTAGCTATCAATTTGGTGAATGTGTTTATTTGAGACCAATTGAAGCTACAGCCTATTGCTTGACCGAAATAACAGAGACAGGGAGTCACCAATGCGTGAAGATTCATTCACCCAGAAACGCAAATATTACCGCTTAAAGTACCCTCAAAAGGCTCGTCCGGTGATGCGAATTAAGGATGAGCTTTTTCATGTCAGCGAAGTTTCTGAAAAGGGTGTACGCCTGATGATGCGTAACATCATTCCGGTTTATCGTGGCTTTTCAATGGCCGGCACCTTGAGGTTGCATGACAACAACAGTATCGATATTAGCGGTGCTGTATTGCGACAAGAAGGTGACGAAGTGATCGTTCAGTTATCACAAGGTCCGAGCTTCAAAGATATGGTGTCTGAACAACGCCACATTAGGCAAAGATACCCAGTGTTTTTTGCTAGCCTCAGAGTGGCATAGAAAGCTTTTAAAGTTAGATGCCTTAAAGTCCAAGTCACTCATTCAGATCCGATATCAAAAAGCCCAGCACTTTCACAAGTGCTGGGCTTTGCTATATATGTAAGCAAACTAACTATACGGACAAACCAAGGCGCTTAGCCTGTCTATGGTTCGTTTTATAGCTCGTCTACTGTTGCCCAAACCGCTGCTAGCATGTCGTGACCAAATGCAACACTGCGCTCTGGAGACCAGCCGTAAAGTTCGTCAGCGTGGCTGATGTGATCTTTAAACGGCATCTCGACAGTGTAAGCCAGACATTTGAACTGATCGCCGATCCAGTTTGTGCCGACGGTCATATTTGCTTTGCCCGGTTCGTCTTTATCGTAACCAAATTCATCTTGGAATTCTGGCGTGATAGTCAGAAGCGCTTGTTTGAAGTGACTCTCCAATTTTGCAATGCGCTCGTTGTATGAAGGTGTGCCTTCGCTACCTGCAACAAAGTTATATGGAATCGCTTCGTCGCCATGAATGTCTAGGCACAGATCAACGCCAGTTTCTAGCATGCGCTCGCGCACAAGGAAAACTTCAGGGCTGCGTTCTAGAGAAGGTGATTGCCATTCGCGGTTAAGGTTTACACCAATCGCATTAGTGCGCAGGTGACCACGGATGCTGCCATCTGGGTTCATGTTCGGTACAACGCGGAACACAACGCTGTCTAGAAGAGAGCGACCGACTGTGTCTGTCTCATCAAGCAGGCGTTGCAGCAGACCTTCGATTAGCCATTCAGCCATAGTCTCGCCTGGGTGTTGGCGACCAATAACCCAGATGTTTTTCTTCTCTTCACTTGGCTCACCAATGGTTAGCAAGGTGATGTCGTTGTTGTCTAGCGTGTGACCTAGAGTTTCAAGCTTACAAGCCGGGTGCGTTTGAGCACTGTGCAGAAGATCTTGGTGACGATCGTATGAGTACGGCGCAAAGTAGGCGAAGTACATTGAATCGTGTTCAGGGATGATATCAAAGCTTAATGTATCGCCATCGAACTGAGATGGAATACGGAACCACTCTTCACGGTCATAAGATGCTACAACATCATAATCTTTCCACCCATCAGGGTAAGCAGATGTTGCCAATTGGCCGATTTCAAAGTGGTGAGCTTGTTGAGCTTCACTTTCTAAGCGGAAGTGAAACCACTGAGAGATTTCAGTTTGGTAGTCTGCTGGGATCGTCAGTTGAATGTTTTGTGGTGAATCTGCAGAAACGACGTGAATGTTGCCGCTTTCGAAATTGCTGAAAATTTTCATTGTAGTTTTTATCTCGTAGTTGAGTTGCCGTAAGACTAGCACACTTTTTTTCGAGCAAACCACTAACTAAATCGTAATGAGATGTTATTTCAACTATCTACTTTTTAGTTCTCTACTTTGAGCAGTACTTCCTATCTATCGACGCTGACAAGTTGTACACCCACGACAGGCTGAACGTGTGTGGCGATCTAACTTGCTGCGTTGAACCTTACAATAAGCGTTTTTCAGCGCTCTTCTTCCTGAGAACCAATCATCGGGTTTTGATAGGATCAGATAACCATTAAAGCGTTTCACAAGCTCGACTCTATTTTGGTTGATGAACTTGCTATCAAACCCAATTTCGAAGTAATCAAGCGCTTGTTCAATCGAGGTGAAACTCGCCATTTTTTGTTGGAATTCTGTTTGGTTCATTGAGTGAGGAGTTTATGAAAAATAGATAGCCAATATTGTAATAGATTTACAATTTACTTCTTTGACTTAGAAAGCCGTTTTGTCTCGTTGATGTTGGATTAATCAATAATGAATATTTAACCGCTGCTTCTTATTTGGTGGGTGATTGTATCTGGTGGGGAATAATTTCGTGAAGTGACCTTGGGTTCTCATAAAGGTTCAATTTTTGTTCCTCAGAATGCGATTTATGATCCAAATCAAACTGATCTACCCCTAAAGTACTATTCTGATCTTAATTGTAACCAATTGTTGAAGATGATTAAGAATTATGACAATAAAAAAACGTTATATCGCACTAATAGCGGTGGTTGGTATAGGTATTGGCTGGTTAACCTTAGGGGGAACTGCAGCCGTTATGCACTATACATCGAGCACTGAGTTTTGTGTTTCTTGCCACACAATGGAAGCACCCCACAAAGAATACCAAGGTTCTGTACACTTCAGTAACGCAAAAGGCATTCGAGCTGAATGTGCCGATTGCCACATTCCAACTGATCCGATTGACTACGTGATCACCAAAGTAAGAGCGTCCAAAGACATCTACCACGAATTTATTTCAGGTAAGATAGACACGCCTGAGAAATATGAAGCACACCGTGAAGAGATGGCTGAGACAGTTTGGGCTCAATTCCGCGAGAATGACTCAGCGACTTGTCGCTCTTGTCACGAATTCGATGCAATGGAAGAGTTCGAGCAATCTCGTGATGCAGCAAAAATGCATGCTTATGGTCGTGAAAATAACCAAACGTGTATCGATTGTCACAAAGGCGTTGCACATTTTGCTCCTGAAGCTCAGCTAGATAGCAAAGCGTTCGATACCCTGATCGCATTTACGAAAAACACGCCAGCAGATGCGAAAGTGGTTTACCCAGTAACCGATATCGCAATGGGTGACTTCGGCAGTGTAAACCCAACAGCAGAACTGCAAGTGGTTAAGGCTGAAGGCGACAACCGTACTGTGACTTTGAATGCATTCCAAATGAAAGGTGCAGAGCAAGTGCTTTACTTCGGTGAAGGCCAACGTGCAATCGTTGCGACATTGACAGACAAAGGTCAAGAAGCACTGACTACTGGTGACTATAAAGCCGATGCTTACGGTAACGAGTGGCGTTCAGTTGCGCTAACGGGTGATATCACTTCTCCAGTTGTCGATAAACTAGACCCAATCTGGTCTTACGCAGAAGAGTTGGACAACGTTTACTGTGCAACGTGTCACGCGAAAATTCCTTCAAACCACTTCACTGTGAATGCTTGGGGACCTGTTGCGAAAAGTATGGGCGACCGTACAGACATTTCTGAGCAAAACCTTGAGCTGCTGACTAAGTACTTCCAAAACCACGCGAAAGACGTTGTTGGTCACTAAAGAGAATTAGAAGGATAAAATTATGACTAATATGACACGTCGTGGATTTATGAAAGGCACAGGTATTACAGCTGGTGCGTTGGCATTCACATCTTTGACGCCGATGAGCGCAATTGCTTCGGACAAACGTGGTTCTGGTGTTCTAACATCAGGTCGTATGGGACCAATGCTGTGTGAAGTGAAAGATGGCAAGTTAGTGTCGACGACGAATGCACTGGCACAAACGGTTCCAAATAGCCTGCAGACCACAGGCCCTGATCAAGTACACACCAAAGCGCGTGTTAAGTACCCTATGGTTCGTAAAGGCTACTTGGCTAACCCATCTGCACCTGAAGGTGTACGTGGTAGTGATGAATTTGTTCGTATCTCTTGGGATGAAGTGTACAAATTGATTCACCAACAACACTCACGTATTCGTCAAGAGCACGGTGCGGAATCTGTATTCGCAGGCTCTTATGGCTGGCGTTCAAGTGGTGTTCTGCACAAAGCGCAAACGCTTCTACAACGTTACATGAGCATGGCTGGTGGTTACTCTGGTCACTTAGGTGATTACTCAACAGGTGCTGCGCAAGTTATCATGCCGCACGTTGTGGGTTCGATTGAGGTGTATGAACAGCAGACGACTTACCCAGTTATCCTTGAGCACAGTGATGTGGTGGTACTTTGGGGCCTAAACCCAATTAACACCTTGAAGATCGCTTGGAGCTCAACCGACTGTGCAGGTCTTGAGTTCTTCCACCAGTTGAAGAAGTCGGGCAAGACAGTGATTGCGATTGACCCAATGCGCTCTGAGACTATCGAGTTTTTTGGTGACAACGCAGAGTGGATTGCTCCTCACCCAATGACTGACGTAGCCATGATGATGGGTATCGCACACACGTTAGTGAAACAGGGCAAGCACGATAAAGAATTCTTGGGTAAATACACAACAGGTTACGACGTATTCGAAGCTTACTTGATGGGTAAGGAAGACGGCGTAGAAAAATCTGCTGAGTGGGCGTCTGAGATCTGTGGTGTGCCAGTGAAGCAGCTTGAGCTACTTGCGGATATCTTCAGTAAGAACCGTACTATGCTGATGTCTGGCTGGGGTATGCAGCGTCAACAATACGGTGAACAACGTCACTGGATGTTGGTTACGCTAGCGACAATGCTAGGTCAAGTTGGCTTGCCTGGTGGTGGTTTCGGTCTTTCTTACCACTACTCAAACGGTGGTAACCCTGCTCGTGATGCAGGCGTACTTCCTGCGATTTCAGCGTCACTTGGCGGTGGTTCTTCGGCGGGTAACGATTGGGCTGTTTCAGGATCTGTGAACGCATTCCCTGTAGCGCGTATTGTTGAAGCGCTAGAAAACCCGGGTTCAAGCTACCATCACAATGGTCACAACCTAACGTTCCCAGAGATCAAAATGATCTGGTGGGCAGGCGGTGCGAACTTTACTCACCACCAAGATACCAACCGCTTGATCAAAGCTTGGCAAAAGCCTGAGCTGATTGTTATCTCAGAACCTTACTGGACAGCAGCAGCTAAGCACGCGGATATTGTTCTGCCAATTACTACATCGTTTGAACGTAATGATATGACGATGACGGGTGACTACAGTAACCAACACTTAGTGCCAATGAAGAAAGTGGTTGAGCCACAAGGTGAAGCTCGTAACGATTTCGATGTATTTGCGGACATGTCTGAGTTACTTGCTCCGGGTGGTCGTGATGTGTACACCGAAGGCAAGACCGAGATGGAATGGCTGTATGGTTTTTACAAAACCGCACAGCAAGGTGGTCGTGGTCAGCGTATCGTAATGCCTAACTTCAGCAAGTTCTGGGAAGATAATCAGTTGATCGAGATGAAGTGGAACGAGAAGAACGCACAGTTTGTTCGTTACGCTGATTTTCGTGAGAACCCAATCATGAACCCACTAGGTACACCAAGTGGCAAGTTCGAGATATTCTCAAGAACCATTGAAGGTTACCAACTAGATGATTGCCCTGCACACCCAACTTGGTTAGAACCAACAGAGTACACAGGCAACGCTAAAGATGGCGAACTGCAACTGATGACAGCGCACGCCGCGCACCGTCTGCATAGCCAGTTCAACTACGCGAAGATCCGCGAAGAGTATGCGATTGCAGACCGTGAGCCGATTTCAATTCACCCTGAAGATGCGAAAGCTCGAGGCATTAAAACGGGTGACTTGGTTCGTGCACATAATGGTCGTGGACAAGTATTGGTGGGTGCATTAGTGACGGATGGCATCAAACAAGGCTCTGTATGTATCCATGAAGGCGGTTGGCCTGATTTAGATAAAGACACAGGTCTATGTAAAAACGGTGGCTGTAACGTGCTTACGTTGGATATCCCGACTTCTCGTTTGGCGAATGGCTGTGCTGCAAACTCTGCGCTTGTGAAGATTGAAAAATACACAGGTCCAGTATTAGAACTCACGGCATTTGATCCACCTAAAAACGGCTAATCTTTAACAAGTAATAGCTAACTGAATGAAGCCAGCCTAATCGCTGGCTTTTTTTGATCCTTTTCTTGCGACGAAGACTATTACTCAGTGTCGGCTAGACAATCCATAATAATCAATGACATCTAAGCGAGAAATTAACTCATGAATCGAATCAATCCAAAGAAACTACTTCGCAGTAAATGGACGGCCGTTAGCCCTGTAAAGAAAGAAAAACACTTTATGGTCACAGAGGTCGAGTTTGAAGAAGGGGAGGTTATTCGTTGTTTGATAGAAGCGGTGATGACCAAACGAGAGGAAGACATCAACTGGCGGGATCTCACCGACAAGGATCATTGGCTTCCCGGTTGGAAATAAGGATAGGAAGCAGGGAGCAGTCGGTCACCTCTACTTATTTCTAATTACCCGCTGCTGCACGGCCTTGCCAGTATTTAAGGCCTTCTAAGACACCCTCAGCATGTGTTGCTCTACTCGTGTATACGTTGTCTCTATCCGATAGGTGAGCAACCTCTGGGTAATGGTTAGCAACCAGTATCGAGTTTACGCCTTCAATGGTGAGCATTGAGGTGTCGTTAGCTGAGTCACCTGCGACGCACACTTCTGCAACGCTCAAATCGTGTTGTTCGAGTAGGTGGTGAATCGCAGTCGCCTTGTTAACGCCTTTTGGTGTGATATCTAAGTACCAATCATGAGAGTAAGTAAGGTGAACATCTAATCCGTGCATCTCCAAGCTAGATTCAATCAGTTCGTGTTGAGGCTCTGAAAGCTTTCCTTCAAAGGTGATCTTGTAATCGCCTTGATGGTTTTCTATGCGCTCACCCATAAAATCAAGGGGGGCGAGAGCCGTCTCTACCTTTGATTTGTTCCAAGAAGCTTCCAGTTGGTTATGCCAAACATGGTCTGGTTTTTGGGAATGAACATGATGAATTTTGGTGCCCACATCGCTAATAATACTGTGTGGCTTCGGGTAGTTATCCGATTCTAAACCCATTCGAATCGAAGGTAATGTTCTTCCTGTCGCGATGATAAAGCGAATATCAGGTTGTTCTGTGAGGTAATCAAATAGCTGGTTAACACCGTGAGATGAGCCTCCATCAAGCGTACCGTCAAAGTCACACACCAACATTTTTATCATTCGAATTCCTTGTCTTTTTCTCTATTTCGTCACGGGAAAATGCTTATTTCTTTTATAAAGAATGGCTCAGCAATGAGCACTCTACAAGTTGAAGTTCAGCTTAGATAATCACCAATTGGCAGTTTGCAGCAAGTATCACAGTTGGTGTGACGTATTAAAATTCTTGGTTGAAAAGGTTGATTTCAACTCGCTGACTTTAGCCGGTTGACCTTTGGTTTTTAGGTAGAGATTGAGAGTTGATCTTATATTTTTTATCGAGCGAACTTTCGCCTCGGAAACATCATGAAAGCTTAATAAATAGTTCGTATTCGAATTGTTTGTGCACGAACTAATTATGGCTTTTGTTGGTTAATTCAGCCTATTAATTACTCTAATGTAAAATTAATATTCAATAATCTACGACTACGTAATACATAATATTGGCCGTACGCTTATCTAATTTATCCCTTTTATTATCAGTGACTTGCTTTGTTTTTGCTTATTTTTTGGTCTTGTTGTTGCTGGTCTGGTTTCAGTCTGTTGCCTTGTTTTACCGAGCGAAGAACCTTGATGTTCATGATGTACAACGCCAAACGCTTTGTTCATTGTCCAACTCGCGGTAAGAATGTAACCGCCGTCTGTGTGCTCTTCCCATTTTACATCGGTGTAATCAACGTCTTTGAAACCTTGGTCGATGATGTTTTGCCAAAATGCTTGAATCGCTTCATGACCTTCAAAAGTACCAAATGGACGCGCTTCCATTACACAGCTTTTAGTATATTGATCGGCACAACCTTTCGCATCTTGGTTGTTGAAAGCCTTTTGCCACGCGTTAATGCCTTGCTTACATGCTTCTAAAATTTGGTTGTCTAACATTGTCTTTCTCCATAACAGTCTTGCTTCGAGCACTGTTTTTTTGATTTGGTATCTCGATAAGTTGAATTGAGTTTAGTCTTGGAAATTGATTTGAAAAACAGAGATAATAGAAAATACTGTTTGTAAAAAGAGAACAATAAAATGAGTAAGCTAAAGCAGATGTCGATTTTCGCTCATATCGTAGAGCAGGGTTCAGTCTCGGCTGCGGCTGAAAAGTTAGAGTTGTCTAAATCTGTCGTCAGTCAACATCTCAAAATTCTAGAACAAGAGTTAGGCGCCTCTCTCCTTAAACGCACAACACGAAGACAAACTTTGACAAGCATGGGTGAGCGCTTTTATTTGAGTTGCAAAGACATCAATGTGATCGCTGAATCGGCTTGGGATATGGCAAAAGCCGAGCTAGAAGAGCCACAAGGCCGGATTCGTATCACAGCTCCGAATGCCTTGATGGATTTATTGGTAGCGCCTGTTATTGCCGATCTGATGAAACAATATCCGAAGTTAAAGCCAGAACTGATAAGCGACGATCAGCATTTAGACTTCATGGAGCACGATATTGATCTCGCGGTACGAGTGGGCAGTTCTCGTGACAGTAACTTAAAGCAGAAGAGGTTAGGTGAGTTTAAAGATGTGTTATGTGGCGTTGAAAGCATGCGTGAACGTGAGCTTGAATCGATTCCTTACATTGCAAACTCTTGGCAGGGAAAGCAGGTGACTCATCATTTTAGTTCTCAAACTGAGCAGGACTTTGTCTACCAACAGCAAGCTAGTTGCGTCACCAATTCGTTCCACAGTTGCCTTGCACTGATTAAATCAGGTGTTGGTATCGGTGTGATTCCAGATTTCTGCATTCCTCAGTTATTTGGTGAGGTGGTCGACATGATGCCAGCATTTCAACTACCGACCAACACGGTTTATGCGCTAAACCCATTCGCTTCAAATACGCCTATCGCTATCAAGCTGTGTATCCAAGCGTTGGAAGAAAAGCTTAAGCAGAATTTAGTATAAGCTTTCTATCGTTGGTAAAATCCGGTGCTTAACCATATTTACTAATAAAAGAAATAACATGTTTATTACTCAGTAATTCGATCTTGTCGATAGTCAGTACGCAATAGCGGTAGTTTTTGTTTTTGAAGGTGATGTTCGACTTTTGTTCTGTTGGTTCTGAAAACTTCCATATTTCAAATCCGATGTTCTTCATAAGTTCCAATGCACTTGGGTTCTTTATGATCATGGAATACTTTTTAATCTTAGTATTTCTTGCAAGAAGCTTCATATCGGAAATCAGGTTCGCAATAGATTGTTCACGCTTCTCAGAGTGACCGCTAACCACAATGTAATTTAAGTTATGATTAGAATCTAAAGAGCAGGCTTGCTTAATATGTAGATGTTTATTTTGGTATTGCTCGAATACCTCTTCGTTGAAGAAAAAACCTAGGCTATGACTAACAATATCGCCATTAACATCGACCATTTTTCTGCCATGCGCCTTTTTTTCACTGCAATAGAGAAACAGGTCGATAGTATCAAGAGCTGAAGGATCCACCTTTGTATATTGTGAAATCAGCTTTATTCTATCTATTACTGATTTGTCATTCTGATCTGTCATTAGTGGCATGATCTGACAGTCGCAGCCTTCTTCTATTTCCCCTTTAGTGATAGACGATATTCGGCTTTGAAACGAAAAGAACCTCTCACGAAGGAAGTCTTCAAGTAATGCACTGTCTTCGTTATCTTCTGAATCAAAGGATTTCAACGTTGTATACAAGTCCAGACCAAGGCAGTCCAGTAGCTTTAGGGCTTTGTAATTACTTGGCTTTACTTTGCTATTTTCCCATCGATTTATCGTTACGACATCTACAGAGCTGAATTCATCATCTAAGTGATTAATGTATGCCGCAAAATCCTTTTGCGTTAACTTCAATTTCTTGCGCGCTTCGCGCAGTAATTGCGGAAATTTCATCATGGTAGAATATTCATCTTTGATTAGTGACATTACGTTCCGATTCGTCAGATAGTCTATTTTATCAATCGTTAATATACAGTAGCTATAATATTTATTTTTGAATGTAATATTACATTTTTTAGCAGAAGGTTCTGAAAATTTAAATACTTCAAACCCCACGCCCTTCAAGAGTTTCATCATGTTGGGGTCTTTTACTAAAACAGAATATTTTTTAATGTTTTTGTTCTGAGAAAGTAACTGTATATCTGAAACTATATGCTCAATAACATGATCTTTTGTCTCTGAGTGTGAGCTTATATTAAAATAATTTATGCTTTTGCTTGAATTTAAAGAGCAGGCCATTCTTAGATCTAACTCTTGAGTTTTTAATGTTTCAAATTGATGGTCTTCAAAGAAAAAGCCTACGTTGTGACTCACAATGTCACCATTTACATTGATCAGTTTGTGACCATGTGCTTTTTTCTCACAGTAGTAGAGATATAAATCAATTTGGTCCAATGGCGAAATATCGACTTTTGTGAATTTAGAAAGTAGTTTGATTCTGTCGATAACGCCAGTGTCACAC
Source organism: Vibrio sp. 10N.261.55.C5 (assembly GCF_041470505.1). Classification (NCBI taxonomy): domain Bacteria; kingdom Pseudomonadati; phylum Pseudomonadota; class Gammaproteobacteria; order Vibrionales; family Vibrionaceae; genus Vibrio; species Vibrio sp. 10N.261.55.C5. The sequence goes on along the minus strand of NZ_JBFRMS010000004.1, from coordinate 52,600 downwards.
GGCTCTGACATTAAAGGCCGTGACTTAAAGTTGCGTTTGCCTTGTTGTTGATTCAGGCCTGATAGAGCTGAAATTCTACTTTGAAATGAGCCATAGGATTCGTTTAAAAACAGTTCGATTAGTGTGTCTTTTTGTTCGGATTTAAAGCTCTTTATTGTCTCAAACAAATCTCCGCCAAGGTACTGTAAGATCTTGAGTGCTTTGTATGTACTAGGCTTTACCTTACTGTTTTCCCAACGATTTATCGTTACGACGTCAACCGCATTAAACTCGTCGTCCAGCTGATTTAAGTAGGTTGCAAACTCTGTTTGTGTAAATTGAAGTTCCTTTCTGAAGTTACGTAACAACTGTGAAAACTCACTCATTAAAACATTAACCTTCTGATAATTAACTCAATGTCTTGATTCTAATTTAGACATCAGATTCTCTATTTAACATCTTCAGTAATTTGTTTTTTACAGATGTTAATTGTTCGGATTATTTGAACTGTATGTTGCGCATGTCCCTAATAGGCTAAGTGCCAAATTAGTGACGTCAAATCTATGGCTTTTTGCCTAGACACTTGTCAATCTACTGTGAAGTGCGCGTTAATGTTCAGATACAACCTTGCCTTTTTCTTATCTATTTTATTGATTCCATTTGCCTCCTATGCGGACACAACGGGTCTTGTTATGGATCTGTCTGTTGACAGCGCGTCTTACGACAACGACCAAGAGGTGGCTTATACGCTTGTTTTAACGAATGAGTCGGATAAAGCTATTGCTGAGTTGGACGTTAAGGATGAGCTGTTAAATATCTTAACGACAGATGACCAAGGGAATAATGTCAGCGCGTTCTCGCAAGTCTCGACTCAAGCGCAATCCTCCTTCCTGTCATCTCCAGGTGATTACAGTCGCTTCGGAAACTTAGATGCATCAGGTGTGCGTATTGCGGCTGGTGGGTCAGTGACCTACACCATGGTCGCCACCGTTTCTGCTAACGCAGCCGGTACGATTGATAACTTCGCAAGTGCGAGCACTGGACTATTGGATGCTGTTGAATCAAATACAGAATCCATTCAGCGTGGTGTGTATCAACATGATGTTGTTGTTTCGGTCGATAAAGCGAACTATCAACTCAATAACAAACTCACCTATAAGATTAAGGTTTCGAATACTGGCGATACGTTTATTCAGGCGCTCGACGTTCAAGATATCATTTCAGATATAAAGGCACTCAATATTGAAGGGGCTTTGCAACAAGCTTTTACTGACAACGTTAACTCTGCCACCAAGGTTGAAGGCAGCAAAAGCGATCCAGGCACCTTCGCCGAATCAGGGGACTTATCAGTAAGTGATGCGTCGATTGATATAGGCGGTTCTGTGACTTACGAAATTAAAGCGACCGTTGCCGACAATTTAGTCGGCGACATCGTTAATGACGGTATAATCGCTGAAACACGCGATGACTTGGTCACAGTTGATGAGGTTATCACTCCACCCACTGAGCCTAGTATCACCCTGACACATACCTTGAACCAATCGGATAACTACCTAGTCGACGATGAGTTTTCCTATACGGTCACGGTTGCTAATCAAGCAAACACTGGTATCGCGTACCATTATTCGGTTCAGCAGTTTCTTGCGGATCTTGAAACCGATCTAGGCAACGATGTCAGCAACGAAAAGAACGCAACTGACACGGTTGGTAACCCTTACGATTTTTGGACCAATGAAGTGACCTCGATCGGTTCTAATAGCCTTTCTGAACTCAATGCATCTGGAAAGGAGTCCAACAAGTCACTAGAAGACAAAGTGTCTATCTATCCCGGTGAGCAGATTGTTTATTCCGTTGTGGTGGACGTTAGCCCTGTGTCTATTGGTCAAATTCCCCAAGTTGCAGCCCGAGTGGTTGATGCTGATGGCCACGCAGATTCTGGCGATGCTTTGGCCAATATTCTCGATTCGAAAGACGTTCTGACGACGTCATCAAGTCAAATTACACGTAATAAGAACACCACAGATACGACTTATGTTCCGGGGATAGTCGGTGATAACGAAGTGGTCTATGACATTGTTATTTCTAACAAGGACACAGAGTTCTTCGCCAACGATATCGAAGTTGTCGATAAATTTGCTTGTATCGTGACAGAGCAAGCGGATGGCTCTAATGCTTCAGCATTTTCCGAGTGGAAGCTTGAAGTCGCTGATAGAAGTGGTGAAGGATCGAATTATGGTTCATTTAATTACAATACTTGGACAACAAACGACATCAATTTGAAAGTCGACCTCGCACCTGAGGGCTTCGTTCATTATAAGCTGACCGCAAAAGTGGCAGACACCAGTGTGGGGCAGATTGTTGATGATGGTACCGATGCCGGCTTGTGCTTAGGGGATAATTTAGGCGAGTCGGGTTCTGGCGTCCAAATGCCAAACTCGAAATTAAAGGTCCAAAAGGAAGTGGATTCTCGTTACTACTCAGCTGGCGGTACCCTGAACTACGACATCACGGTAGAGAATAACGGTGACGGCTATGCGATTGATATACCGGTTTATGATGATTTAGTCTCTGTCATGACTCAGTCTATTAATGATACACCGACTAAAGCGTATTTGAGCTGGATTATTACTGCGAAATCTTATGCCTCTGACGGCTCAATTTCGACAAACAGTGATCCCGGCTTTACTGATGACATAGAAGGTAATCAGAAGAATCAAAAGATCTTAGATGTGAAGGCAAAGCTAGCTCCACACGATAAGCTCGTTTATAGCATTGCCGCGATCGTAAACCCCATTGCCGATGATGAAATCCGTAATGAAGTGACGGTTGACAGCGTACTTTATTCCGATAGAGGCTCATACCCACGAGATTACTACTTAGTATTGGATAAGCGTGTTGATGGTCATGACGAACAAAACGCGTATACCGACACCACCAATACTGTCACTTATACGATTAGCATTACCAACCCAGCAGGGAACGGTTTCGCCTCTAACATCAATGTTAAAGATGAAATCAGTACCATAGAAGCAGAGTTACTTCACGAGCCGGGTGAAACCAAGCCCGTGTTCTCTTCGTGGACGATCAGTGCAGAAAGAGAGGCAGACTCCCCGTGGGTGAAAGCCGTGACTGACCCTGGATCGTTCTCGGATAACAATGATCTGGATGCCACCGCTCAGCTCCCGCCAGGTGCGACGATTACTTATACCATTGTTGGGACACTCGATCGCAGTGTCGACAGTGAGATTCTTTGGGGAGCATTCACCAATACCGCAACAGTGACGGGACCAGATACTAATCTATCGGATACGGTACGTACCTATCCTAGCGAGCCGAATCTTGTAGTCGCTAAGACCGCTCAAAATACCGACTTTGTTGTAGGTGAGCGCGCTACGTTCGATATTTATATCTATAACCGCGGTGTTGGCTATGCAAATGACGCAACGGTACAAGATAGTATTTCAGCGCTTAACTTCTTTAATAGTTGGACAATTGTAGGTTCGACCAACACAGATAAACCGGGTTCTCGTTACGGTGACATTGCTAACGACACTGACATCGATACCGACGTTGATATCACTCCCGGAGGGTGGGTTCACTATGAGGTGAGCGGCATTGTTAAGTCTGACTATGAAGAAGAACAAGTATCGAACCGTGTTGATGTTTACGATCCTATTACAGACCGTGACCACAGCTCTTCCGCTCAAATAGATAACTCACACAGTACCTATGACATCAATGTTTCATTAGCCAAAACGACCGATGTTGTCCGCTACACGCCGGGTGAAGATCTCACCTACACCATCGTTATTGGCAATAACAGCGACACTGATGAGACCGATCTTATCTTCATGGATCGCCTGAGTGAGATCACTACTACGCTAGCGAATGATAAAGATGGTGAAGTAGAAGATGTTCTTAATCAAAACCCGTTTGACTATTGGTCTGTTGATACTGGCTCTGGTTTCGGCCCTCAAACGACTGAAGATGTGGAGTTCCCAGTTTCAATTCCGGCCAAAGACTTTGTCACGGTGCGTATTAAGGCGCATGTCAAAGACAATGCGGTATCTAACGGTGTAGCGGACAGAGACGGCGGCATAATCCGCAACGAAGCCGTGCTGATTCATGATGATAATGCCGGTTGTACTGACGATTGTGAGTATGCCAAACGTGCCGTGGCTGAAAACCATCAGGTACATAATAACGGCGGCGTTGTTCGCACTACTAACATTAACCGCTACTCTCCGGGAGATGAGTTGACTTATACCATTAGGTACAACTCTCAAGATGGACATGGTTATCGAAACAACGTAGACGTTAACGAACTGATTAATGACATATCAGTGGAGCTACAAGATGGCAATTCAGGTAATCCATTTTTCGATGATTCGGTAGGTTCAAACAAGTTTACGGTGGCGGTTGCTAAGAGCGATCCTGCGAACGCGGGTACAACAGATGGTACCAAAGACGGTGATGTTGCGAACGACACTGACATCGTAACCTCGATTGATATCGATGCTGGCGAAGACGTGACTTACACAGTAACAGGTACCGTAAGACCGGATGCGGTCGGTGATATTCATTATCGAGATACCGTCGTGATTCCCGATGACTACCATTTAGATTTTGATAAAACGACTGATGAAGCGGTGTACGAGCCCGCTCAAACCGTGACCTATCACTTAGTGATTGAGAATGACGGCAAAGGTAACGCTCACGATATTCCAATCGTCGATAACCTCGAAGATATTACGGTCAGCTTAGTGGATGGTAATACAGGACCAGCGTATTCAGATTGGACCATCACATCGATCGCAACTGGAACTGATTCTGAGTATGTGGATGCGGGCGCAGGTGCTGGCAATGTTTACACATCAACCAACAGTAACCTAAATGTTGAAGCCGATATTCCGATGGGCGCTAAGCTTGAGTACCAAGTTGTTGCGACCATCAATGACAAAGCCAATGGCGATGTTGTTAACGTTCTAACCGTCGATGGCGACACGATATCTCATAATATTTCGCAAACTGGTCGCAAAATTGATTACGAAAAAAACATTCTGGCTTACTACGACACGGATGGTAATGAGTTGGTTGGTGCTACCAATTACATGCCTGGCGGCTACATCGAGTATGAAATCCTAATCGAGAACATCGCATCGGCGCACGTTGATGACATTAGCCTGCGTGATGATATCGACCAGATAACGACTCAATACTACGATGGAACTCGCGGTTCGGCGTTTGATAGTTGGACGATTGAAACTTTCGCTGATGGATCGGGGATTTCAGATCCTGATGTAGATAACTCGATTAAAGACAATCAACCGATTGATACGCACTTTGATATATCGGCAGACAACTTTGGCGGTGTAGTATTGTCATCGTTTGTGCGTTACGTCATCAAGGCCAAAATCAGTCCGAAAGCAGTAGGTTCTTTCACTAACCGAGCGTACATCGATGAAGATGACGGAAATGAACTAATTGCCGTATCTCCACCTGCAAAGATGGCTGAGCCTGAAATTTCGTTCTCTAAGAAAGCATTTTATGACGCAGGCCTCTCCTCGGCAAAGACTGAGTATTCTCAAGTCGCTGGTGAAAGTGAGGTTTACTACCGAGTTCAAATTAAGAACACGGGTAATGGTATTGAGTATGGTTCTCGCCTAGAAGATGCGATTTCGGAAATTCAAACTCGTATTGCAGAAGACAGCACCACTTCAGGTGGTGATCCTGTTGGACAACCGTTCTTGGCTGGCTGGGAAGTTAGCCTAGATAAAACGGCTGCGACAGGCTCTATTACCGACGCGATTGACTTTGTTCCGGGCAATAACATCAATATTGATAACGAAATTGTTATCGCGCCTCAAGAAAGCCTAACGTTCACTATTCATGCTCAAATTCGTGAAGATGCATTGGGTGACATTCAAAATAAAGCGACGTATGACGGTAGTGCTCGAACAGCGAATTTAATGCCGCTTGAAAATAATACCAGTGTTGAAAAACGTGTGGTGTCGATCAACGGCAACCCGTTCAATGATGGTGATACCTATCTTCCGGGTGACGAAGTTGAGTATGAATTTGTAGTCACAAACCCTGAAAACGGTTGGGCGAATGATATTCAGATCAAAGACACAATCACAGACATTCAAGTCGAAGTGATTGGCGGTAAAACGGAATCCGCTTTTGTTTCTGGCGATATAATCCATGAAGTCAGCAATGGTATTGATGCCAACATTGATACCTATGTACCAAGCTACAACACCAGTGGCAACCTTGATATTGAAACCGATATTGCAGCGGGAGAAGTGCTGACCTTTAACTTAACCGGTGTCGTTCGTGACGACGCTTTGGGCACGATTGATGCGAACCAAGTGACCGCAGGAAGTGACTCTGCAACGTCGCAAGTGATACCACCTAAAGATGCTGAACTCGATTACTTCAAAACCTTGGTGTATACCGATGGTGAATCGGCAGGGTGTTCTGTTCCTTCAAACGATGGCAGCGGTTGTACTTACGCACCACGTGGTGATGTTGAGTATCAAGTTACGTTAGATAACACAGGCGATAGCATCGCAAATGACGTGAGCGTTATTGATGCGATTCACACCATTAAAACCGAAGATGGCGATGATGCGTTCTCTAGCTGGACAACGGCTATTGCGGTTGAACCTGTTGGCACTTATGACGTGCAAGGTAACTACAACGGTAGCGTACCATTGAATGCAACTGTCGATCTTCGTCCTGGTGAGCGTATTGTGTTTGACGTGAAAGGCACCGTGTCGACTTCAGCGACAGGCACTATTACCAACACGGCGCAAGTGAACGGTGATAACACCAACGACATCGTACTTGATCCGGGCCGCTCGAATATCCTGATTGATAAATGGACGGATACGCCTGAGTACGTGCCGGGTGGAACAGTGAATTACTACATCGACATCACCAATGACGATGTGGATTCTGGCCTGTTTTCGATTCGTGACATCATCAGCGGCTTTGAAGTCGAAACCGTCGACGGCTCAATGAAAACGGCATTGACAGAATGGACGGTTGATTACGATGTGCTTTATAACTCGGCGCCGTCAGACCCTGACGCTAATGATTTCTCAGAGTTAGATAAGCTAGTTGGTCAAAACAGTCCTGACATCGATTTACCTGTTGAATCGATCAAGATGGCAGGGCGTGACGATGCCGGTACGGGTGGCGGTGATAAGTACACAGTTGTCCGTATTCACGTTCAAGGCAAGGTTCGTGATGATGCGATTGGGCGCTTTACCAATACGGCTTATCTACGACATGGTTTGGACGATTCGAAGATCGCTCGCTTACGAGAAGGCTTTATCACTCCGAAGTCGGGTCAATTGGTTCTAACCAAAGAAACGACGCCAATTGCAGAACCTGATGCTAAGTATCAACCGGGTCAACCTATCTCATACAAGATCACCGTGGCTAACACAGGTGAAGGTTACCTTGTCGATCAAGTCCTGACGGATCGCATCGATACCATCATGACAGAGGTGGCTAACAGCCCAGATCAAGAGCAAGCGTTGACAGGTAATTGGATCATTAGCGACGAACAGCTTGATGGCAGTGGCGCTCCAGCCCTGAACGCTCGCAAAGATGTGGTTAATAACGCACAGGGTTATAGTGCGACTTACAGCATTCACCCGGGTGACAGTTATTCATTTGTCGTGACCAACACTGTTAATGATAAGGCCAAAGGCGAGATCACTAACGTCGTTAAAGTTGATAGCGACGACGGTGAGCACTCTGCAGACGCGACCTACATTCCAGAAGATGCGCAAGTTGAGATCACTAAAGATGTCGATAAAGCAGAGTACCTTCCGGGAGAAACACTTCAGTACACCGTGACTGTTAAGAATAACGGCTTAGGTTGGGCTGAAGATGTTGCTATTGAAGATGCGCTGAAGTCGGTTGAAACCACGATTGCAGGTGGTACGACTGAACAAGCTTTTGACCCTGCTTCAATCCAAATATCGGCGGTATCGACAACCGGTGAAACCCCAGTACCGGATGCAACCCGTGGTGAAGACCTTCATGAGACGCTCGATATTGCGCCTCAAGACAGTATTGTTTTCACTATTCAAGTTGCGACTAATCCGTTGGCGACAGGCGATATTACTAACATCGCATCAGCGACCTTTGACGGCACAACATTTGATGACAGTGCTACCAGTACACCAGTGTTGGCGACGGTTTCGGTCAAGAAGACGGTTGATACGCCATCGTATGAAGTAACCAAGCTGATTAACTACGACATCACCGTAACCAACAGCTCTGATGCGTTTGCATCTGGTGTTCAACTTCAAGACATCATCAGTGACATTCAAGTCGACACGACCGCGGATAAACAAGAGTCGGCATTCCTACTATGGGAAGTGAGCTTTGACGCCTCGGATGATCGCTCTGTTGTCACTCCCAAGACGTTCGACTTGAGTGAAGATATCGATGTGAGTATGGATGTGGCGCCACAAAGTACCGTGACATTCCATGTTAAGGCGTTGATTCGTACGACGGCGATTGGCGATATCAGTAACACGGCAACCATCACTTATAACGGAACACCACAAGACTCAACGGTAGTCATGACACCGAAAGACTCTGAGTTTGTTGCGACGAAAACTAACGTACAAACCGAGTATGAGCCGGGTGGTGAGCTGGAATTCTTGATTACCATTGAAAACACCTCTAACAACTACATCAGCGATTTAAGTGTTGTCGATGACATGAGCACGATAGAGGTGGGCTATTACGATGGTACCACTGGGCCTGCTTTTGTTGCTGGAACCACTTCTTTGGTTGTTGAGTCAACCACGGTAGGAACGACGACGGAGCAAATTAGCCCGATTGAGTACAGTGTGGATATTGCACCGCACGGCACAGTTGTGTTCCGCTCAAAAGGCACCGTAGTCGATACCGCGACCGGACACATCATTAATACTGCGCAAGTAGATGGCGGCGATGTTATCAGTCCTCCAGTTCAAACAGTTGCGGCTGTGGTTCAAGCTGAGCTGTTTACCGATGCCCCGTATTACGTGCCGGGAGAGCAGGTTGAGTATCACTTAGTGGTGCAAAACATAGGCCGAGGTATAGCCAAAGATGTCGCGCTTTACACCCAGTTCTCTGAATCCATGGGTGATCATATTGATGGTAATTTTAGTAATGCGTTTGATGAATGGACACTAACGGCAACATCAGAAGGGGCTGAAACTCAACCTGGCACCTTTGATGACGACAAAGACCTGTTCACCTTGGTCGACATATCGCCGGGCGGCAAGATTGATTACACGTTCACATTGACGGTCAACGAAGACATGCTGACTAATATCGATGTGCTTGGATACTACCTCGACTTAACTGGTAGCCCAGCGATGCGCGCTCGTTCTAAAGGCATGTTGGCCTCTGAAACCTCGATGCAGGCAGTGGCAGATCAAGTATCTGCTTTGGATTTGCCGCCAGTGGGTGCTGATCTGGTTGTTGAAAAACGTTCTGATAAGCCTGAATACACCGAAGATGACGACAGTGTCACTTATTACTTAGCCGTGACCAACAACGGTCAAGGTAACGCGGCTAATGTTCGTCTAACCGATGAGATCAGTGGACTACAAAACAGCACAGGTAATAAAGTCTTTATCGATTGGACAATTGAAGGTGTGGAAGTCGACGACTCAGGCGCGGTTATTCAGCGTCATTCTTTCCCGTCGAATAAAGACTTAGACACTACCGTTAACCTGAAATCCAACAAACGAAATGCTTACGCGTTTGAGGTCGTGGGTACGCTAGGTAAGGGCTTGGATGACGACATTACCAATACCTTTACGGCGACCGAATCTGACGGTACCGAAACCAGCGACAGTGTAACTACTCATATCAAGAAGATTCCTGATAATTCTGGAGAGTTGGAGCTGACCAAGTCTGCGTTGCAAGATACCGCGCAAGTGGGTGATGCGGTTGAGTACGAGATCATCGTTGAGAACAACAATGAATCTTACTTTAAGAACGTGACTGTGGAAGACCGTTACCCAGGTGGTCTGAAATACATCGTGGATACATCAGAAGTTGTGCTAAGCGGCATTGATGGTGAGTTCGGTACGGAAGACGATCAGGTTATCTCTCAAGATCCATCAGATACGGGCAAGTTAATGTTCACATCGTTGAACTTTGATCCGGGCGAGAAGCTGCGTATTCGTTACTTATTGCGTGTCTCGGTAGGTGCCACTTTTGGTGATTACATCAACACCGCAGTAGCGAAGGTTGATGGCTCGGCTGTTTCTAATGAAGACACCGCCAAAGTGACCATTGAGCCGGACAAGGTGTTCGATACCTCATCGATCATCGGTAAAGTTTTTGAAGATCATAACAAAGATGGATTCCAAGCTGATGCAACCGCGTTTGATGTTGAGCTAACTGCGAACTTAGCAACACAAGGCTACATCGCTGATTCGACGCACATCATTCGTGATGGTCAAGACGTTGCTATTCAAGATGGTGCGATAACCACTGCACTTGAACAAGGTTTGGAGCTTGGTGACCTTTGGGGACATTCAGTGAACCGAACACTGCCAGAAACCAGCAAAGTGGTGATTCAATTTAAAACTCGCACACAGCAAAGCTTTGATTTCTACGTCACAACCGATGCGGGCTCTCGTATCGAGTTCGACGCACAAGGTCAGATTCAGTTTAAGCATGAATCGGACAAGAAAAAGGGACTGAGCGCGGAAAACCTCAATGTAACCAGAAACCTATATCGCGATGGCGAGGATTACCTGTGGGAAATCGTTATCGAGAACAAAGGTATTTACGAAGATGGTATTCCGGGCGTTAAGTTGATGACGGTTGAGGGAATCGTTATTTACACAGACCAGTACGGTCGTTACCACGTGCCCGACCAATGGGTACTCAATAAGAAAGGTAAGAACTTCCTCGTGAAGTTGGACACTGATTCGCTCTCCACCTCCATGGAAGTGGTGAGCGAAAACCCAAAAGTGTTGCGAATTACCCCGAACAAGCTCACCAAGTTCAACTTTAGCGTTCATCGCAAAGACCAACAAAGTGAACAGAAGTAAGCCATTGGAACCGTAACTGGAAATTGTATGAAAGTATTTAGTAAGTCTCGTTTAGCGACGTGTGTGTTAACGGCCATTCCTGTGATGGCGGTAGCGAAAGACACAGGTAAGCTTGAAAAACTCGGTTCTGAGACGACTGGCATTGAAATCACCAAGCCGAACCAAGACCAAGACAGCTCGCGTATTTACTTAGAGCAAGGCGCTATTTGGGCAAGCCGTGACATCACTCGCTTTGACCCAGTATTAGATGTCAGTGTCAGCGATGAATTAGAAGTCGAACAAGGCACACTGCGTGACAGCGTCGGTTTCACCATTACCACCAACTACGGTTACTACATCAAAAAGTACCAGTTGGAAGTGTACCGAGTGGGTGACTTTGGTCTGTCTGAGCCAATCGCTGTGCTTGAAGGCGATAAACTGGCGAACGACTCTGACATCAATTGGGATGGTCAAACTGATGTTGATTATCAGTTTGAGGTCGGTGAGCAGCTGATGTTCCGCCTAAAAGCGTGGGACAAAGATGGCAACATGGATGTGACCACCGTTGGTGTGACTGACTTAGTTAAGCCGGACTCTGAAGTCGATATCGACCGAAACGATAACGACGATGAAGAGAGCAAAGGTAAAAGTTACGGACAGGCAAAGCTGATGCGTCACAACATCCCGACCAATGCGGGTTTAGCGAAGTTCATCGGCACTGGCTTGAAAGGCGTAGATAAAGTCATCATCGGTGAAGATGAATTTGATGTCGAAGATGGCAACTTATATGCAGAGCAGTACTTACCAACAGACTCCTACATTTTCCCTACCAAGGTTGTGTTTGATAACGGTGATGAACGTCGTTACAAGCTGTACGTTCGTATTCCAGATACGTACTACGCACAAACCGGTTTGGCTGATCTTTATGTTGGTAAGAATAATGTGTCTGGTAATAGCGATGCATTAAGTGTCGATGACCAGTATCAAAATGACATCTATAACCAAGGTCGTTTAGCGTACTTTGGTCAGGGTAAATTTGGCGACAAACTTCGTGTAACCACTCACTTTGATACGCGAGAAAGTGAAATCAAAGACATGTTCAAACATCCGTTCGCCTCAGACGATTCGGATGTGTTCGATATCCTCGAAGACGACGATGAGCTTTATTACGGTAACTATGGTGACAGCTCAAACATCGAAAAAGTGGTCAACACCAAGGGCAAGGTTTACCTCAATGTGGAATACGATAAGTCTCAATACTTGTGGGGTAACTACAACACGGGTTTAACAGGCACTGAGAACAACGATTACAACCGTAGCCTCTATGGTTTCAAAGCTGATTATCGCACTCGCGATACTACACAATACGGTGAAGATCGTCTGAACATGGTCGGTTTTACCGCAGAAGCAGATTCGTTGTATGCACACGATGAGTTCTTGGGTACAGGCGGCTCTCTGTACTTCCTTCGTCATGGTGAAGCGGTACCGGGAAGTGACAAAGTTTACGTCAAAGTAAAAGATGAATCTGGCCTAGTGCAGAATGAAATCCCACTTGAGCCGGGCGTCGACTATGACTTTGACCCGTACCAAGGTCGAATTATTTTGACCAAGCCACTCGACAACATCCTATCCGACAGCTTTGGCAGCGTGATTGAAAACGGAGACGACTACGAAAACTTTCTGGTTGTCGACTATGAGTATGTTCCACAAGGTTCAGATTCATTAGATGCGATGTCTTACGGTGGTCGTGCTAAAGGTTGGATCAACGATTACGTTGGTGTTGGCGTGACGTATGCAACTCAAGAAAAGGACAACCAAGACTACGAGTCTTACGGTACGGACTTAACGTTGCGTGCAACAGAAGGTACCTACATTAAGGCTGAGTTTGCACACAGTGAAGGCAGGCAAACCGAGTCGAATTTCGTCTCTACCGATGGTGGTTTAACCTTTACGCCAATTGGCGATACGTTAGAAGATCGCGAGGGTGACAGTATCCAAATAACGGCTGTGACTAGCCTTTATGATCTTGCTCCAACCATTTTTGGTGCCGTTGGCAATGACCTTAAGCTTTGGTACCGAGACAAAGACGCGGGATACAGCTACGCAAGCAGCAGCGATGATTTAGAGCAAGAGGCATACGGTGCTGAAGTTCGTTTACAAGCTACTGATCGCTTGGCGGTTCTCTCTCGCTTCTCGACCAATGAAGAGCGCGATGTCGATGGTAATCTAGAAACAGATACTGAAACGATTGAGATCGAGACTCAAGTCAAAATCACCGAGCACATTAAGGTTTCGGCGGCAGGGCAACAAACTGAAGAGCTTAACCAAAACGACGAGCACAGTGATGCCACCTTAGCGGGTGTGCGTTTGGAATACATGTGGGACAGTGAGAACAGCGTTTACGTCAAAGGGCAAAAGACCGTCGACCAGTCGGATGACTATGATGAAAACGACAGCGCGTCGATTGGTGCTGAATTCCAAGTGTTGGAAGACTTGTCTCTTGGTGGCGAATACACCGATGGCGACCGAGGCCAAATAGCAGAAGCGACTGTGACTTACGATGTATCCGATGACCACTCAACCTACGTAACTTATGTAGATGATAACTACGAAGGCCAAAACAACGTGATTGTTGGTCAGCGTGCAGACCTCACCAGCAGTGTCGATTTTTACCAAGAGAACCAGTTTGTTGATGAAAATGATGGTCATGGCCGTATCGACTCGTACGGCTTTGGCTACGATGTGACGGAAGATGTCGAGATGGGGATCGGTTATCAGCTTGGGGAAATTGAAGATGACCAGAGCATCACCACAGAGCGTGAGTCCATCAGCTTCAATGCTTCAATTGACCTAGATGACATCACCCTAAGCCACAAATTTGAATATCGAGTGGATAAGAGTGAAGACGACCCTGACATCGCTCAGCGAGAGCTGCAACAAATCGTGACGACCAACCGTTACACGCATCACTTAACGGAAGAGTACACATTGTTCGGCAAGTACAACTACTCCATTACCGAAAGCGAGACTACGGGCGAAACCATGGCGCAATTTACCGAAGCCACTGGCGGCCTCGCGTATCGTCCGATCTACAACGATCGACTCAATTTACTGAGCCGCTACACCTATATTGCAGATTTCGACCAACTGGATCGCGATGTGGATTATCAAGACGAAACCAGTCAGATCATTGAAGTTGAGGCGATCTATTCGATTGACCAACACTGGGATATCGGTACTAAGTACGCCCATAAAGACAAACAGCAAGCTTTTGAACGAGCATCTGGTTCGAATGAGCTGGTTAAAAGCGATATCGACCTATACGGATTAAGCGCTTCTTACCGTGTGATGAAAGAGTGGGATGTGACGGGTGAATACCACTGGAAAACAGACACACTCAACGATGAGCTAGAACACGGTGCGTTAGTTTCGGTGAACAAGCACATCGGCGAGAACTTCAAAATGGGGATTGGTTATAACTTCTCTGCGTTTGATAGTGACTTAACCAATGATGACGACTACGACGCATCCGGCGTGTTTATTAACTTAGTCGGTAAGATCTAAGCATGCCCCAAAGTGGGTTGAAAGTTAAGAGTTGAGAATTCAAAGTGACAGTAAAGAGTAAGATGAAAACAATTATTTTCCTAATAAGCGCAGTGATGAGTACTTTGCTGCTGTCCGGCTGTGCAACCGACACCTATGTGAGCCAGGAGAACCGAGACAAGTTCGCAGGCATCGATGTGTCTAAGTTTTTAATCAGCGAGTGTTTGGCGCCAGAGCGTGAGGTGCACATCGCCATCGCAGAGCATTTTGCGTTTGATAAATACCAATTACGCGACCTCGACAAGATCAACTTAGATACCTTTGTTAAAGAGATCAGAGGCTTAAAAGGGCGCATCACGATTGTCGGCCATACTGATTTCAAGGGTTCTCTCGAATATAATGAGCGCCTTTCACAGCGCCGTGCTAAATCGGTCGCAGATTATTTGAAAGGGCAACTAGACCCAACGCAATATGACTGGGAAGTGAAACATCTTGGTGAGACTCAACCTCTTCTGTTTGGTAAGACAGATAAAGACCGAGCGGAGAACCGCCGTGCATTTATCGTGTTTGAAGAAGCTCAGAAGTACGAAGAGATGCCTTTCTGTGAGCCGCCAAAACCAGAACGTAAAGTTTATATGGCAATGACGCCGCACTTCGATTTCGATAAGTCAGTACTCAAGCAAGAAGACCTAACTCAGTTAGATGACTTCACAACTAAGTTGAGCGGCCTGCAAGGTAGCATAATGGTGGCAGGGCACACCGACCAAGCGGGTTCACTTTCTTACAATGAAAAGCTGGCAGAGCGCCGCGCAGAAACGGTGGTTGAATACCTCAAAACCAAACTCGACCCTAAGCAGTTCATCTGGGAAGTGAAGTCATTTGGTAAGTTGCAGCCTGCGATTAATGAACGCTCTGAAAAAGCCGATGCATTAAACCGCCGCGCGTTCATTGTGTTCAAAGAATCTGATATTACCGCCGAACAGCAAGCTCTTGCTGGCAGTGAACAAGAAGCGGTGAGCAGCGAGAGCGATTAGAGTTCACCGAAGAATAACGAATAGTTGCCTTTACAATAAAACGCAAAAAGCCCCATACGTTGGGGCTTTTTGTTGCTCGCTCTACGGATTAAGTCGGGTCGAAGATCTATTCTGATGGCAAATTCTGTTTCAATTCCAGAAGCATTCGGTAGGCACTTTCTCCTGACATCTCATACGGGTTGAACTGGTCTGATGTTGAAAACTGTAAATTAACCAGTTCAGTTAGGCTAGATTGTGGAATATCACCCATAGACCAATCACCAAACTGCCTACAATCGATCTCTTTGAAATATAAAATCATGACGTTTTTGTGTCGCGTGTCATTCAAGATATGATTGTAAGTATGGTTCACTGCGGTTCTCGAACCTTCAATACATTGCAGGAAATACTTATCATTGTGGCTTAGAAGGCCTGTTAAATGGCTTTGCTTATTGCGGTCGTGTGAAATCTGAAGAATGTCGTTCAAAGCCTGAGAATCGCAACTTTCACAGAGCGTACTGACATAAATTAACCGAGTTAGGAACACAGGCATCATTTCGAATTTTTGTACAAAGGGTATTAATAAATATAAGCCAAGTTCATGGAATTGCGAGTCATTGATTTAATTGTCACTCGGTGGCTTTTGGAAGAGAAGAGGATGGGGATGAAGTAGAAAAGGGCAGGTTGCAAGATACGCTAAAATGACTCGAATGTTGGCCATTCAATTATTTTAGCGACCTGCTTGTGAGCTCGTTAGTTGTTTAGAGTTGAAATCGATTCAACGTTAGAAGAGGAATCAAATCGAACGTTGACCAACACATTTTCACTTTCGAAAGTCACATCATCAAAGTCAGTCGTTGCGATCTTAAATCCATTTCTTGCGAATAAACTCGTCACCGTTGTTCGTTGTTTCTGTTCCATAGCGCATGTCAGTAGTTCGTTCATCGTGATCTCCATTAGGTAACCGTGTGCATAGTGTAAGCGTACAGACTCTACATTATGAGATCAATTGCTTAATCGATAAGCTATATTGATATGTTCAATTGAGTGATTCAGGTATTTAAAAGCCGGATGGATAGTGGGCAAGGGAGTTATGCGACCTATGACAAGTGGAGCGTTATGTGACCACTGTTCAGCATTCCTTGAACACGAAGTTTGTCGCAAAAATCGCGTTGAAATAAGTGGTTACAAAGCAGGAGGAATTATGACCGCCGTTTGGTATGTTTGGTCGGTTATTGGAAATATTATCGGCCTATATCTCACTTAACTAAAGTACATCGATTTACGATGAGTAGACTCCTCAATAAGCCTTCTTTTTATTTGAATTTTATATGCTAAGTGGTGTTGTTATAATTATTATTAATGGCATGGGCTTGATTTTAATATTGGTTTGATTTATAAAACAAGCATTCGTTCATTAACTTCATGATTATATTAGTTTTTACTAACCTTTAAATAACATGGAGAAAGGCGATGAATAAGAACCAAACACGCAACAGGTTAGCGAATTTAGTGCGACTTCGTAGGTCATACAAAGCATCAGACTTTCTGGTGGGTTCTGATGAACTCCGAGTTAAAAAAGATGTGTATAGCTTACGTAAAATCAAACAGTTAGAAATTCGTCAATTGGGTCTTAAAGAAAACGCAATCAATATCGTTTCGTTGGCTTTAGTCCTCTCGGCGGCGACTTGGGCATTTGTTCCTCAGTTCGGTTTACCAATGCTTGCACTGACCTTTATTTTGGCGTTTGTTACATGGCGACGATATGAGTTGCGTGCAGAGTTTAAAGGGGCCGATGAAACTGGCGACTACTGGGTTTCCGTGGCGCGCGGTTGTACTCGAGAAGAGTTCAAAGTGTTGAAAAACGTTGAATTGGCTTTGCGCGATCAGGTGTCTTAATGGTTAGATCGGTTAAGGCTTGGGTCTTATAACCGTTAAGCTCCCATAATCAATAAAGCTCGTCATTGCATGGCGAGCTTTTTGTTTTCTGAAAAACACAGATAGTGCAGGTTACTTTGAGAGGCCAATGCTTATATGTGTAATGGGGATTGATATGAATCTTAAGTCACGGCATTTGTGATGCTCTTTGTGGTTTTGAATATAGGGAGAGGGTGGAAATGAATACACGAGTCAGTGAGAGTTCTTTTAAAAGGCTCATCCAGTTAGTTGGTTGTGTTTTGATTATAGTGTTGAGCAATAGTCGACTCTCCAATGCTCAAAGCATCGAGTTTCCTACTTGTGCGAAGAGTGAGGTTTTGAATACAGAGATCCATCTTTATGTTGATGAATCTGTATTAGCCGAATATTCCAAAGCATTTGTTGCCTCTAAAATAGCGACATGGGAAAGCTATTCGAATCTGGTGTTGAAAAACTCCTGCATTCCTATGACGCGAAAAGTCACCAAGGTGATTTATACGTTTGAAATCGACAGCCTTTGGTTTCAAGATTTGGGCGCAGCAGAGAGGTTATTAAAACTCTCGATGGAAGAACCGATTCCAGAAACAACAGAAGACGGCGTCCCCATTTTTACTGGGATAGTATTTTCTAATTATAATTTTAGCTTTGAGTCTGATTATTGTGGTATGTCTTCTTCGGTATCCTACTTTTTTTCTTTAGCGATAAACTGCCCTGATTACTTAATGGAGCATGAAATTGGCCATTTAAGTGGTGCTAATCATGACTATAAAACGTTATTGAAAGATTTTGATAGTATAGAAAGTTACATTTCTGGAACGTATCCAAGAGCTCCTCAATATTCCTTCGGTACAATTTGTGCTGACAGAGGCACAGTGATGTCTTATGAGCGAGATGTTATACCTGCATATTCCAGCCCGGACATCAGAGTAGATGGCACAAAGTGCGGGGATAGCAAATACCACAATAATGCGAGAGTGCTTAGAGAGTTCGCACAAGCTTATTTAACCCCATGATTGCCTAGTTGGTAGCCTGTTGTTTTATCGAACGTTATAACGCGTTCAATTCAAAGTGTTTGTCCTGTGATCTTTAAATTTGGAACGAGCGTATTTCTCCCAGTTTATAAAGGAAGAGTATGCATGATGCTATCTAAAGAGAATGAATCAAGAATTATCGAAATGGCGTGGGAAGACCGAACGCCATTTGAGGCAATAGAGCACCAATTTGGTTTAAATGAATCGCAAGTGATTCGTTTTATGCGTAGCCATCTCAAGCTTGGCAGTTTTAAGCTGTGGCGCTCACGTGTTTCTGGGCGCTCGATCAAGCATGTAAAACTGCGCAGTTCGGACGTTTCGAGAGGTTATTGTCCGACTCAGTACAAGCATCGTTAAAAGAGGGGATGCCCAGCCAGTATCCCAAATCAACACACAGATATGGGAAATGAAAGGAATGAAACAATTTTGCGCTCTACTTTTGGTGCTGCTTAGCTTCGGCATCAGTCATGTTCAAGCGAATGATACGCGACTTAAGCAAGCTTACGAAAATCACAAAAGCGACGTTCAGGTGCGCGGATCGGGTACGGTGTATCGAGTACTTCCTGATGATAATAAAGGCTCTCGACATCAGAAATTCATTTTGCGACTCGATAGCGGACAAACCTTGTTAGTCGCACATAATATTGACTTAGCGCCTCGTGTTCAGGGACTGGCAAAGGGCGATCGAGTTGAATTTTATGGTGAATATGAATGGAACAATAAAGGTGGCGTAATGCACTGGACGCACAAAGACCCTCGTAATCATCACACTCATGGTTGGTTGAAGCATAACGGGAAAGTATACGAGTAAACACCTCCGAGACTTTTCCCTTCAAGGCTATAAGATAAAAAGGAATTTTGATGTTTAAGCTGGAAACTGACAGGTTGATTCTTCGAGATATGAGTATCGAAGACGAGTGTGCCTTTGTTGCGATCTCTCAAGACGCAAAGTATCAGCGTTTCTATGATGAAAGTGATTGCGAACCTAACAAATATCGAGAGCTAACTCAGTTGTTTGTTGCACAGGCTTTGGAAGTACCACGCCAGTCCTATCAGCTAGCGGTTGAAAGCAAAGATTCGGGGAAGTTTATTGGAACCGTTTGTTTACGTCTTGAACGCGATAAACAAGCTTCAATGGGCTGTGCTTTATCGAGGGAAACTCAGGGAAAAGGGCTTTCTATAGAAGCATCTGAAGCCCTCGCTGATTTTGGTTTCTCAGAGTTAGGCATACACCGTATCTACGCCGAAACCATCAGCAAGAACTTGGCTGCGATTAAATTATGTAAGTCACTAGGAATGAAACAAGAAGCGTGTTTTAAAGATCATCGATTCTTCAAAGGTCAATGGTGGGATACAGTTGTGTTGGCGGTTCTACGTTCTGATTGGAAAAAGGCTTAGTGATGGAAAGTGGTATGCAGAAGCTAGATAGAGGGCTCGATAGAGAAGGGTTCATTCAAAATCTTTATTCGCCAAAGAACATTGCGCCTGAATTTCAAGACGTGGTGTCAGCAGTCGTTGATTCGCTGCTAAGAGAGCTTCCAGGTCAAGTTGATGGTATCTACTTGTATGGAAGCGTGCCTAGAGGAACGGCCATTGTTGGTCGCTCTGATTTGGATGTTTCTATCGTACTCGCTACGCCTGTTGGTCAGAGAGAAAAGGAAGTATTTAACCTACTTTCCGGCACCATACCCCAAACCTATCCGCAAGTGACTAAGCTTGATATTGATCCAGGGTATCTCTCAGAGGTTCTGCAGCCCAACGAAGAATTCCATTGGCAGTTTTGGCTCAAGCATTGCTGCTGTTGTGTTTGGGGGAATGATTTATCTAATGAGTTCCCACTATACAAACCAAGCATTGAAATCGCTCAAGCTCTCAATGGTGACTTGTCTACTTTTCTTGAGCAAATGCCCTCGAGTTTCAAAACAATGACTGATGCGGATGTCGCTAAGGTGATTGGAAAGAAGTTGGTTCGAGTTGCGTATTACTTTGTGGCTGAGCAAGACGGCAGCTGGTACACCAACCTGAGCCAGTGTGCTGCAGTCGCCAAGCGCTATTACTCCAATCAAAGCGACGATATTGAGCTAGCTCATCAATACGCTCTCGGAAATTTGATATCTAAAACAGAAGCTTTTGAATTGTATGAAAGGCTGAGTAAAAAGCTTGTTGTAAATTAAGCATTAACACAAGCTAGAACAACAAACTTAACTATCTTTGTAACGGCTTTAGGAAAATTAGATGGATGTCCACGAGTGTGTTTCTTTTATCATGCTGAAGGAATCGCAGGTATTACTAGAAAAGCGTAGTGAGTCTAGGGAGACCGATCCCGGTTTAATCACTATACCTGGCGGCCATATTGAACACGGTGAAAACCAGGTTCAGGCGCTGTTTCGTGAACTTGATGAAGAGCTTAATGTTGTTCCGATTGATTACCAATACTTGTGTTCGCTTTACCATCCTACGAAGGAACTTCAGTTGATTCATTATTTTATCGTGAGTGACTGGAAAGGAGATATCACCGCTCAAGAGACTGATGATGTTAAGTGGTATTCACTAGGTTCAGCTCCTGTTGGTATAGCAGCCGATGGTATTGCTTTGAAAGAAGTAGAGCGCGTGGGTAGGTATCTTTAGTTTGGATTCGATAAGATGTTTTGGACGTTTTTTGAGGGCTCAAAAACGGTGAAACCCCGATGTTGGTAGCATCGGGGTTTCGAATTTCTAGATTTCTCGACTGGTAAGATCGATTATCTTTTCTATGCAGAAGGCTGGATTAATCCAATCTTATTCCTTGGTAGGGAATTAGATGCGGATGAAGTCCATGTGCTCAACTTTTGGCTTGAACGCGTGACGTTGAACGTCTTGTGGCTTAACCTTAACTTCTGCGCCGTCAATCAGTAAAGTGATTGCTTCGTAGAATTCAGGCTTGTCCATTTGGTTGATCACGTCAGCGTGAACAAGTTCGATAGCTACAGCTTCAGCTTCACCACCGTAGATTACAGCTGGGAATTTACCAGCGTGACGTAGGCGGCGGCTCGCACCTTTACCTAGTTCAGTACGTACTACTGCTTCAAATTTCATAGTTTTACTCTCAAATTAGTAAAAATTAACTTCACACCTCAATGCGACCTTGAGTGTGTGGTAATGCTTAAACATAAAAGTTCATGCTTAAGCGAGCGCGGATACTAACATCACATTCCAATATGAGCAAGTCAGAAGCCCATCTCAAAGTGAATTTCCTTCGATAATGGGTTCGTTTGGAGATAAAACGTTCGCTAACGCTTGTTTAGCGCATTTTACTCCCTTTTACATCGCAATCCTTATCTATTTATATCACTGCTAAATCATCAAGTTAATGAACGGAAAATGAATGTTTGCCTAAGACTTGGTTAAGTCTTAGTTCGTTAATCTTAGTGTTAATTAAACAGCAGAATGAATAGGTGAAAATATGAAACCGGTAAGCATTGTCGTAATTACGCTAAACGAAGAGAAACGCATTAGCCGCTTAATGGAAGAGTTGAGCGTGCAAACCCACCAAGAGTTTGAAGTGATTGTTGTCGACTCGAACAGTGAAGATAACACCAGAGAAGTGGCGCAAGCTTATGAAAACGCGTTGCCAAAATTAACGGTGCATCACATGGAAAACCGTGGTGTGAGCTTTGGCCGAAACACGGGTACTTCATTGGCGCAATACAACCGAATCCTTTTCTTAGATGCTGACGTGAGCTTGCCTCGAAACTTCCTTGCGAAAGCGCTTTATGAACTAGAAGAGAAGAAGCTTGAAGTGGCGGGTGTGTACATGAGCTCGAAAGGTTTGCCGCTTGTACACAAGTTTGGTTACGGGCTATTTAACGCAGGCTTGTTTACTACTCAGTTCTTTTTCCCGACGGCGATTGGCACATGTATTTTCTCGACTAAACGGGCGCATGATGAGATCGGCGGTTTTGATGAAGAGATCGTCCTGTGTGAAGATTGTGACTACGTAAAACGTGCGAGCAAAACATGGCGATTTAGATTCCTAAATATGACTTTTGGTTTTGACCCACGTCGCTTAGACCAAGATGGCGTTGTGAAGACAGGCTCTACTTATCTTAAAGCCAATGTAAGACGCTTCTTTAAAGGCGAAATGCGTAACAACGAGATGAACTACAAGTTTGGTCACTACAAAGAACAGTAAGCATTGAGGTTGTTATGTTTGATGGACTAGGGCTGTTTCTGGGAGCATTGGGTGATGCTCTCATTGGCCCAAACCTATTTGTACCGGGAGAGCCCTTCTTTATCGCAGCGGGCTTTCAACTGTATTCAGGTGCATGGATGGCGTTGGTTTTGGTAATGCTAGGTGGTTTGCTTGGTGACCAAATCAGTTATTTCATTGGTTATAAATATGGTGCTAAGGCGCAACGAAGGCTTATTAAGTTTCGTCCCAAAACCAAAAGGTTAATCGCGCGCTGCCGCTATTTGGTTGCTCGTAAAGGTATATACATCATTCTTTTTGCTCGCTTATTAGGGCCTATCGCTTGGGTAGTGCCATTTATAGCGGGTTCGCATCGTGTACCGTGGCGTAATTTCAGTGTGTTGGCGTTTATCGGCTTGGCCCTTGGTGGAGGGCAGTTCATTGCTTGGGGCATGTTGTTGGCGCACGGCGTTGAAAACTTTCCGTGGCTTAATAGCCTTAAGATATTTATCTCTGAGCACAATAGTTTGATCGTCGGGGTATTCGCGGTATTGGTCTTCACCATTATCGGTTACCGAATGAAGTGGCGACGCTTGGTTCTTAAGTCGAGTGCGCTGATGTTAGCGTGGGTATTGTTTGCGAACTACGCCCACTTTTTTTGGAAAGCGGATGATTTTCAGAATCAACAAGAGACGGATCAAATAAACAAAGTAGACTGGAACTCGGTTACCTATAAAGCATTCCCAGGGAAATCGTCATTCTACTCGGCGCAAGCGATCAACGTCATTTATGTTGGAGTAACCCCAAGAGACTTAATGAAACAATTAGGCTGGATAGAGAATCAAACCTTCTCTCGAAATGAGATTGAATGGGCTGGCTATCTCGCATTGCTTAGAGACAAAACGCCACCTGTATCTGATTTGTATTGGCGAGACAAGCCGCAAGATATGGCGTTTCAATTGCCGGGTAATTTGATGAAGCGCAGCCATATTCGCTGGTGGCGCGCAGGTGTTGATATTAAAACTAACCAGCCTCAGTGGTTAGGCGCAATTAGCTATGATGATGGCCTTAAAGTCACCCCTTATTCTGGCATTGTGACCGTACTTCATAACATTGACCCTAATGTTGATGAAGAGCGAGATAGGCTCGCTAATCAGATACGAGCGTCACTACCAGACATCGAGCTAGACAAGTACCCATTGGCAACGGTGGAAGTGATCAATGAGGAGCATGACTATTACACGGATGGTCGGGTATTAATGATTGGAGCAACGAACCTGAGTAATAGTTCACAAACTTTAAATGTCGCGGTGAACGATATTCAGAGTGATATATAAGGTCGACTCAACGAAGTCTTTCTTCGTAGTGCTCTGGTTTTTCTTAGATATCAACAAACTCGAGCCTTGTTTGAACCCTCAATCAAACAAGGCTTTGCACTATCTGCTTGCCATGTTTATCCAAACATCACCTTCTCTCAAGCAATGCCTCGGCTATAACTTGTTCTACTTTGACTATGCTCATTAAGGGCGAACAAGCAGCGAAAGCTGAGGATAACGTTATGCAAATGAATCCGATTGGTTGGTTTGAAATATATGTTGATGACATGTCGAGAGCAAAAACTTTTTATGAATCAGTATTTAAAGTGACGCTGGATAAGTTGGACAATGAAACTGGAATCGAAGTTGAGATGTGGGTATTTCCTTGCGATATGGACAACTATGGCGCCACAGGAGCTTTATGTAAGATGTCCGGTGTAAAAGCGGGAGGCAACAGCACCATGGTTTACTTCTCTTGTGAGGACTGTGCCACAGAAGCCAGTTTGGCAGCGGCCAATGGTGGCGCGCTACAAGTACCCAAAATGGACATTGGTGAGCATGGTTTTATCAGTGTAGTGAGTGACACGGAAGGCAATATGATTGGGCTTCACTCGATGAGCTAATCATATTGAAGCGAGAAAAGCTTTGTTAAACCAGAATAAAGTTAAGCCCTAGCGTTGTGCTAGGGCTTATCGTGTTTACTTGGTTTACTTGGTTTACTTGGTTTATTTAGCGCGTTTAGCTTACTTAACCTTTGCTTAGTTTAAGCACCAGAGAGGCTTTTAAGCCGCCCATTGAGCTCTTGCTGAGCGTTAGGCTGCCTCGGTAGCTGTGCGCCATTTCATTCACGATGTTAAGCCCCAATCCTGTTCCCGGTGTGGTTTCATCAAGTCGAACACCACGTTTGGTGACTTGCTCAAGCTTCTCTTCAGGAATGCCTTGGCCATCATCTTCAATCACCAACTCTATGTTGCCATCGTCGAGTTCATTTGCATGGACGCGAATAATGCTGCCCGCCCACTTGTAACTGTTCTCGAGTAGGTTGCCGACCATTTCATCAAGGTCGGTTTTTTCTACTGCCACTTCAATCTCAGAGTCTAGCTCGTTAATCATGGTGACTTCATTGGCAGCGTAGACTTTATCAAACGCCATTGAGATAGCTTCGACACGCTCACAAGGTGAAGACTTCACCGAAAGAATGTTCATTGCACCTGCCATACGAGCGCGGCCAAGGTGATAATCAATTTGGCTTTGAATCTGATGAATGGGCTGTTGCAGCAGTGCCTTGTCATCCTCTGGAAGTCGCTCTATCTCATTTTTTAGAACTGAAAGCGGTGTTTTCAACGCATGAGATAAGTTACCCGCGTGGTTACGAGCTCGTTCTAATAACTCTTGATAGTGGAAGAGCAGGGCATTGAGGTCAGAGACTAATGGAGAAACCTCTTTCGGGTAGTTATCGCTTAACCCTTGTTGCTCGCCGTTTCTTAGCATTACCAGTTCGCGTTGCATCTTGCTGAGCGGTAATAACGACCAACTGACTTGAATACCGATCAACATCAGCACGCCAACAAACAGCAACATTAGGATCAACCAGACTTGACCAGTAAGCTCTGTCAGTGTGGATTCTAATGGATCTTCATCAATACCAATGGTGATCGTGACAGGGTCGCTCAGTTCAGGCAGGTAGATATCTTGCTCGATGTAAATCAGCTTTTCTTTCTCTGGCCCTTTGACTGATGTGTGAATCGGTGAACGCTTGATGGTGAGGTCTTTATCCCATAGCGAGCGAGATCGAATGATCTGCTCTTGGGTAGCGGCGCGCCAATAAATACCACTGTAGGGCTGGTTGAACCTAGGATCAGACAGACGCTCTGCCATGATCAGGTTACCACTGTCATTGGTTTCGATATTGGCGGTTAACTCATCCATGGTTAAGCCAAGCTGCTGCTTCATGTCATCGACGAGGTAGTCGTTAACCAGTTTCGGAATCCCGACACCAGCCGCTAATATCATCGCACCTAGCCAAAAAGCCGCAGCAAGGAGCAAGCGGCTTTTTAAACTGATGTTTTTAAGTGTTCGTTTCTTTAGATTCATGCATTTCCAACCTGCCTTTGCTCATCGTAACTTATCGTATTGCGATGATCAGAACAGGCTGTCCACTTAATTAATGGTTGCTCTTGGCGTGATTGACGACTGAGCTATTCAGCATTCAGTTGGTAGCCAAGGCCACGAACGGTTTTGATGATCTTTGGTGCGATTTTCTTACGAATACGACCGATGAACACTTCAACCGTGTTTGAGTCTCGGTCGAAGTCTTGCTTGTAGATATGCTCAACCAACTCAGTGCGCGAGATAACCTTGTTTTGGTTATGCATGAAGTACGCGACAACTTTATATTCCAGCGCCGTGAGGCTAACTGCTTGACCTTGCCACAACACTTTAGAACTGCGTGTGTCTAGGCTTAGATCACCGATTTGAAGTATCGGAGCAGCACTGCCTGATGCTCGGCGCAGTTGAGCTCGGATACGGGCAATCAGCTCGACCATCTCAAATGGCTTAGTTAGGTAGTCATCAGCACCGGCGTTCAAGCCCTCAACACGTTGAGTTAGCGTGTCACGAGCACTTAAGATAATCACTGGCGTGTTGATGTTTTCGTCTCGAATGCCTTTTAATACCGTTAGGCCGTCAAGCTTAGGTAAACCTAAATCGAGGACAATCGCGTCCCATTCTTCTGACGTTGCACGGTAGAGTGCGTCGATACCATCATGAGAGAGCTCTGGAACCCAGTCGGCCCCCTCAAGTGTTTCAATAATTTGTTGGCCCAAACGAGGCTCATCTTCAACGACTAAAATTTTCATAATTGTTCTTCTAATTTCTTCTAATGACTGTTCGTCGTGCTTAGCTCTTCGTCGTACGTAACTAGTCGCCGTGTTTAATTGCGTCTTTAAAGTTGCGGCCTTTGATCATAAGCATTTCTAACGTCTCAGCGTTGTATTCGACTTTGATGATGTTGTTTTGGTAATTGATTTTTAGTTCATACACCCAAATGTCGTCATCTTCTTCTAGTTCTACTTTAATGATTCTGCCATGAAGATCGTTTTCAACCGCCGCATACATTTCTGAGAAAGGGCGAATGTAGCCTTCTCGTACGGCTTCATAGACTTCGTCTTGATCTTCTTCAAATTCGATGCTGGTTCCTGCTTTATGAACGTCCTGCACTAATTCATGACCATTATGATGTGAGTCAGCCCATGCGCCAGCAGAAACAAATAAGCCTAAGCTTATAGAAAACAAAGAAATCATAGCTTTACTAAACATAGCGAATCCTAGAGAAGGTTGATAGCGTTCAGTATAAAAAAGTAATTCTGAACAGAAAGTGAACCTGATTAATAATGAGAATTTGATACCGAAAAACTTAACGCTTAAATGGCGCAGGCTTTAATACATAAGATTAATTGCCGAGTGTTAAGAACGTAAGACTTACTTTTATTCTTAACCTTAACGCTGCTGTAGTTCGTCTTCGAATATCTTGTCTCTCATTTTCCAAAAGCGTCCGACTTTACGGGCAATCACGAATTGAGGTGGGCGGAATCTATGTTGGTGAGCAACCACTTTCGTCGGTGAGGCTTCTTCGAAAGGGCGATGTCTGTCTGCAAGGTGAGGGCGAACAAACTGGTCTTTGAAGTTCTGCTTCTGCTTTTTGCTGGTTAATGACCAAAACTCATGCACTTGCGCTTGGTTTTCTCCGCGATAGGTGACCTTAAGTTGTGATTTACCTTTCTCGTCTTTAAGCACGTTGAGGTCCATTTCCAAGCATTCAAATACCAAGGCATCTTTTAGGTTCAGTGCTTCTTTTAGCTTTTTGTCTGGGTCGACTAAGGTTGCATCGCACTCATGACAAATGCGCGCAGCAATGTCATTATCAGCACCACATTCACCGCAATATTTCGCTCGGAAGCGATAATTACAGTGCTCGCGCTCGCCCGTGTCTTCATCGGTAAAGTAGCCTTGGCATTTGCGCCCAAAGTGCTCAAGCAAGAAGCCATTGCTGTCTAGCTTGCCCCAAAAGTTATTATTGAAGCCGCACGCGGGGCAAGGGATGGTGATGATTTCACTGTCTGAATCGGGTTTAGGGTCGCCAACCTCAGGTTGGTAGAGGTCGTAACTGTTGCCCGCATAGTCGAGCACCAAACACTCTTTTTTACCCGGAGATAGGCGTAAGCCACGGCCAACGATTTGTTGATACAAACTGATGGATTCTGTCGGGCGCAAAATCGCGATTAAATCGACGTGTGGCGCATCAAAACCTGTGGTTAATACCGATACGTTAACCAAGAACTTGATTTTACGTTCTTTGAAGTCGCTGATAATTTGGTCACGTTCGAGAGTTGGTGTATCACCAATCACAATTGAAGCTTCACCTTCTGGCAATAAGCTGAGGATCTCTTGCGCGTGTCGAACGGTCGCAGCGAATACCATGATGCCTAGTTTATCTTGGGCTAGGTGAATAATCTGATCGACAATCTGTGGGGTCGCTCGTTTCGATTGCTCGATCACCATGTCGAGTTCTGCTTCTTTGTAGCGACCAGTGCTCGCGGGCTTTAACTGCGAAAAGTCATAGCTCAACACGGGTGCATCAATCATGCGTGCAGGAGTTAAGAAACCTTCATCGAGCAGGTAACGAATCGGCAGCTCAAAGATACAGTCGCGGAAGAAACGTGGCTCATCTGAACGCACTTGACCGCGAGTGTGGTATTGATAAATCCAACCCATCCCAAGACGATATGGGGTCGCTGTTAATCCAAGCACCTTGATGCCCGAATTATTCTCGCATAAGTGAGTGATGACTTTCTGATAACTACTGGTCTTTTCATCGGGAACACGGTGGCATTCGTCGATAACCAACAGCGAAAATTGGTTAGAGAATGAATCGAGATTTCGCACCACAGATTGCACCGAAGCAAACACGACTTGTTGGTCGGTCTCTTTGCGTCCTAAACCCGCAGAGAAAATCGAGCCTTTCAGCCCGTAACCTTCATACTTTTCATGGTTCTGTTCAACCAACTCTTTTACGTGAGCAAGCACCAACACTCGACCTTTCGCAAGCCTTGCTAACTCTGCAATCACAAGGCTTTTTCCTGCACCTGTCGGAAGCACGAGCACTGCCGGAGTTTGGTGTTTTCTGAAGTAATGAATCACTGATTTTACAGAATCAGCTTGGTACGGGCGGAGTGTATACATATCGCGTCTTGTAAGAAGGAAAACAAATAGTGTGAAATAGCTCAACTAATTGAGCAAAGGTGACTATAATACCCGACTTAGATTAGTTGAGGTATTCATGCGTTTAGATAAATTTCTGTGCGATGCATTAGGCGTCACTCGAAGAGAAGCAACACACTTATTAAAATCCAAGGCAGTGACAGTAAATGATGTCATTCAAAAAAGCGGTTCACTCAAGGTAACTGAAGAGTGCGTTGTCGAATGGCAAGGCAATGAACTGAATGTTCACGGCCCACGTTACATCATGCTTTATAAGCCTGAAGGCTTTGTTTGTTCGCATGAAGATGGCGCAAATCGTATCGCGTTTGAATTACTTGATGAAATCAAAATGGACAAGCTGCACTTTGCTGGTCGTCTAGATATTGATACAACAGGTCTTGTGTTGATTACAGACGATGGTAAGTGGTCTCACCGTATCACTTCGCCAAAGCACAAGTGCGAGAAGACGTACCGTGTGTGGTTGGTTGAACCTGTTGAAGACGATTACGTTGAAAAATTCAAAGAGGGCATCCAGCTTAAGAGCGAAGATGGCCTAACACTTCCTGCACACCTAGAAGTTCGTGCAGAGCGTGAAGTATTGCTAACGATTCACGAAGGCAAATACCACCAAGTTAAACGTATGTTTGCTGCTCTTGGTAACAAGGTAGAAGCACTACACCGTGAACGTATTGGCGAAATTGAGATGGACGAATCTTTAGAGTTAGGTGAATACCGTTACCTAACGCAAGAAGAAGTCGATTCAATCTGGAAGTAGTCCTTAGCTAGAAGTTGCTCTTAACAAGAAATTGTTCTTAACAAGAGACCACTTTTGCTGGAAATAGCCCTTTCGTTGTAAAGCCGATCATGGATAGCGTCGGCTGATGATGTTGACTGGTACTAGGAAAGTCTCAGCCAATCTTTGACTCGCGTACTCACGCTAGTCCCTAGCTCTATCAGTTGAACATTCGGAGAACCATGCAAACATCGACCTCACAGAGCCAAAGCTCCCAACTAGAAACACCTCAATTAGGCTTAGTGCTGTTTTTGATTCTAGGTGCGATTGGTGCACTTACTCCGCTAGCCATTGATATGTATCTGCCAGCGATGCCGACCATTGCTAAAGATCTTGGTGTGACGGCGGGTGAGGTACAAATCACGCTAACAGCCTATACCGCAGGTTTCGCGCTGGGGCAGTTGCTGCATGGCCCGTTGGCGGATAGCTATGGTCGCAAGCCTGTACTGCTTATTGGTGTGTTCTTGTTTGCTATCGCTTCTATGGTGAGTGCGACAACTCATGGCATTGAAGCGCTGACTTACATCCGTACCGCTCAAGGTTTTGCTGGTGCTGCGGCGGCCGTTATCATCCAAGCGGTGGTAAGAGATATGTTCGATCGTGAAGATTTCGCAAGAACCATGTCTTTCGTTACTTTGGTGATGACAGTTGCGCCATTGGTTGCTCCGATGATTGGCGGTTACTTAGCGTTGTGGTTCGGTTGGCGTTCAATTTTCTGGGTTCTGGCTATTTTTGCGGTGATCGTGATTCTGGCGGTATCGATGAAGATCCCAGAAACGCTTCCTGCAGAAAACCGACAACCATTGCGCTTTAAAACCACGATTCGTAATTACGCCCGTTTATGTAAAAACCCGACCGCTATGGGCTTGATTTTCTCGGGTGCATTCTCGTTCTCTGGGATGTTTGCATTCTTAACTGCAGGCTCTTTTGTCTACATTGATGTCTATGGCGTACGTCCTGACCTGTTTGGTTACCTATTTGGTCTGAACATTGTTGCGATGATTCTGATGACGACAATCAATGGTCGAATCGTTAAGAAGGTCGGTTCTCATACAATGTTGAGGGCAGCGTTGGTCATCCAATTACTGGCTGGCGTAGGTTTACTTGTCGGTTGGGCGCTGGATCTCGGGCTTTGGGGAATCGTGCCGTTTGTGATGCTATTTATTGGCACCATCTCTACTATCGGCAGTAACTCTATGGGTCTATTGCTCAGTGGTTATCCAAACATGGCAGGCACGGCTTCATCGCTTGCGGGAACATTAAGATTTGGTACTGGTTCTGTCGTTGGGGCTATCGTTGCGATGCTGCCAAGTGACAGTGCTGGGTCTATGGCTATGGTAATGGCTGCATGTGCAGTAATGTCAGCATTACTATATTGGACATTAGGAAAGAAGGCATAATGTCAAAATACTATATTGAAATTCAGAAGTTAGTGAATGATGCGCTAGCCGAGCTATATGCTCTACATAAGTCTGGCAAGGCCATTGACGCACCTATCGCGAACAACCTTTATTTGGTTCGTTGGGTAACAAAGGCAATTAAATCCCAAGCTTATGATCGCGTGATTGTGCCTGACTTGGTTCGCTGGCAGAAACAGGGTCGCTCAAAAGGCAATAACTCTGATTTAACTTTTACCTTTAAACGTATTTCTGCGTTTTACGGACGTTTTTTCCCTGAAGGCGAAGAGCCTAAAACGCTAAAAGACAGTGATGTTGAAGCGTTCATGGACAAAATGTACGAGATGGGTTGGAGCGTATCGAGTGAAGACGAGCTAACGACTGGCGGCAAGATTCAATTCTTCACCGATGGCGAGCACTCTTTTGCTTTATGCGGTAAACAGTGTGACGACTCTTTCGACGGGGAGTTGATGGTTAAGCCAATGAACTGGTTTGTTCGTGGCAACCATGCTGAGTTCATCCAAGCGGCGATGGAAGCGGGCTTCATGCTTCACAAAGTAACGGACTATAAGTCTGCGGTGAAGTATCACGGTGAATACATCGTTTACCCTGCTAACCAAGGCAACCAACTGGCTGAGATCCCAATTAGCGTTATCGGCTAATAGCGGATTCGAGATGAGAGATACGAAGAGCGGAATTATCCGCTCTTTTTTTGACTCTCATAGCGCGTGTCGCTAATTTGCTTTTAGTCTTTTCGCATCTCGACACTCGAATCCCGCATCTGCTTTTAATCCTGTTCTTTAGCCTGCTTCTCAATTGCCTTCACCATGCCTTTGAAAATAAACAGGTGAGCTGGCATCATCGCAAACCAATACAGCAATCCTAGAAAGCCTTTAGGGTGCCACCAAGCCGAGATGTTTAGCTCGCGAGCATCACCGTGGTCAGAGACGGTAATCTCGAGTCGCCCTAAACCGGGGCCTTTCATACCGAAAAGCAGGGATAGAAACTGATTCTCTTCACAGCGAATAACCTTCCAAGAGTCAATCTTGTCACCGACTTTGAGGTTGGGTCCTTCTGGCATTTGTCGAACCGGTACGCCGCCACCGAAAATAACATCCAACCATTCGCGTGTGCGCCATAAAGCGTTAGCGAAGAAGTAACCTTGCTTCGGGCTTCCGATTTGTTGAGCCACGTGCCAGAGCGATTCCAGTGAAGCGCTTGAAGTGATACTTGCGCCTGTTTTCTTTGGATAATAACCGTATCCAGCTTGCCAGCGTTTGAAGGCGGTTTTATCAAAGCCCCACACATTGCTTTTGACAAAGTTTCCTTCAGCGTGAATGGCTTGTTCAACCATGCTCTCGAACGAGACAAGCTTCTGAGGGTACTTTTCTTGGATGGTGGTCGAGTTAGCAATAAAGTCATGCTTTAAACCCGCAAGCAAGGCTCTACCTATGTTGGAAGGGACAGAGGTCACCACGCCAAGCCAATAAGAAGCGATTTTAGGTGTGAGTAGCGATGTCGCCCACAGCCTGAGTGGACGATCGGCAGTTTTGGCAATATGCGCGAATTGATTTCGATAAGAGACGATATCTGGGCCACCCACCTCAAAGGTTTGGCTTTCGTTAGGCGTGTCTTGTGCAAGTTTCAGCAGGTAGTGATTCAGGTTCTGCAAGGCAATTGGGTTCGCTTTAGAGTCGACCCACTTTGGCGCAATCATGATTGGTAGGTTGTAAACGAAGTCTCGCATTATCTCGAAGGCAGCTGAACCCGGGCCGATAATGACGCCTGCACGAAGCTCAGTAACAGGAACTGAACCTTTACGAAGCAGCTCACCCGTTTTCTTTCTAGCTTGAAGGTGCTCAGAGTTGCCGGTTTGAGGTTGAAGTGAACTCAGATAGATAACATGCTGGTTTTTAGGACCAAGTGCAGAAACAAAGTTACGGGCTAAGTTCAGCTCATAATCGATAAAGTCGTGGCCTTCCGCCATGCCATGGACGAGAAAGAAGATAAGATCAAAGTCGGGGACTAAGGCTTGTGTCGCGGCTTGATCGGCCAGATCAAGATACTCAAGCGATAAGCTTTCGTGAGGCTCGGTCCGTGCCTTTAAATAGTCGATATGCCTTGCTGCTGCCGTGACTTGATAGCCTTGCTCAAGCAGGAGAGGGAGGAGTTGCGAACCAACATATCCAGAAGCGCCTAAAACCAGTACTTTCTTCATTGTTACTCCATTTATATCTGTGGTTAAAAACCGAACATTGATATAATAGCGCGATATTTATCTTTATTCATCAATACGTTCCGTTTAGGTATCTCTCTATGTTGCTCTCTTCAATTATTCATCACACACGAGGTGATTTTGTTCGCAGGCTTATTGCGATTGCACTGCCCATCACCTTGCAGAGCATTATGTTTTCAAGCCGAGGCTTGGTGGATGTATTGATGTTGGGTCAACTTGGCGAAGCAGACATCGCAGCTGTGGGTGTGGCGAGCCGAGCGATGTTCGTGACGACCATTATGCTGGTGGGTGTTACCACGGGCGGTGCTCTTCTTACTGCTCAATATTGGGGCGCGGGTAATAGACAAGGTGTGAGAGAAAGCACTGCGCTGACGTGGCTGGTGTCGACACTGTTTGCTTTACTGACTATCGGGTTTTTCGTTTCATTTCCTGCACAAATCATGGGCGTGACGACCGACTCTCAAGAGGTCATCAACTTAGGCGTTGAATACATCGTAATTACGTCATTTAGCATGCTAGCGGTATCGTGTGTCAGCAGTATGGCTGTGGGTTTGAGAGCGATGCACAAACCCGGGCTAAGTACATTTTTCAGCGGTATCGGCATCCTGTCTAACGTGTTCTTAAACTGGGTGCTGATCTTCGGTAACTTAGGCTTTCCTGCGCTTGGAATCAAAGGTGCGGCGATTGCGACGGTACTGAGTGGCGCGATTGAAGTCGCGACTTTGTTTGGTTATCTCTATTTCTCTAAGCATTTATTAGCATTTAAGTTTTGCGATATTAAAGCGGCAGCTTCGATTGATAAGGTGGTTCGCTTCTTGAAGCTGTCTCTGCCGACCACGTTTAACTTCTTAGCGTGGGCGGGTGGTTTGTTTGCTTACCACGCGATCATGGGGCAATCGGGCGTTCAAGGTCTGGCTGCGCTATCGGTCATGACGCCGGTTGAATCTATCTCATTGAGTTTATTGATTGGCCTTTCGAATGCGGCAGCTGTTTTGGTGGGTAATCAACTTGGTGCGAAAAACAATGAAGCGGTTTACTATCAAGCGCTTGGCTTAACAATTTTGTGTTTCTTAACTAGTATTGTTGTAGCCGTTTTTCTCTATTTCGTTCAAACGCCAATACTTAATGCCTTTAGCGCACTGACGGAAGAAACCAGAGCCCTCTCAGAGAAGTTCATTCTGATCCTCTGTGTGGGTATTGTCATTCGCTCGGTGCCATTGACTGTGATCGTTGGGGTGTTGAGAGCGGGTGGTGATGTGAAGTTCTGCCTCTATCAAGATTTGATTGCTCAGTGGGTGATCGGTATCCCATTGGCAGCCATCGCGGCTATCTATTTTAAGTTTCCACCTGAGTGGGTATATCTGCTTTTCCTAACGGAAGAAGTCCTCAAGTGGGGCGGGTCGCTCTATCGCATGAAAACAAGAAAATGGATTAAAAACTTGATAGGAAGTTGAAGTAGGGCGCACCAATCGCATCACTTTATCGTTGGCGTGTGATCTATCTTTCAAAATACTTCCTCCTAACAGGGAATTAGTGTAGATTCTCCTTCCAAATTCTAACTAATGCGAGCTGTTTAATGTTAAAGCTGTCAGACCTATGTAAAGGCTATGTCGATGGGGGGGAGTTTCACCCTGTTTTGCAAGGTGCTGAATTAACATTAAACCAAGGTGACCAGCTGGCATTAATGGGAGAAAGCGGTTCAGGTAAAAGTACTTTACTGAATCTTATCGCGGGCTTAGACCTAGCGGACTCAGGTGAAATCGCTTTTCCTCACTTCAATATGCACGACTCAACCGAGCGTGACCGCACCGCTTATCGCAGAAACAACATTGGCCATATTTTTCAGCAATTCAACTTATTGCCAACGTTAAATATTGCCGATAACATCCGTTTTTGCCGCCAGTTAAAAGGCTTACCTGAAGACAAAGGTCTCTGGAGACAGATTCTCTCTGCTTTAGATCTTATGCCTTTACTTGGCCGTTACCCTGAAGAAGCGTCTGGTGGCCAACAACAACGTGCGGCCATTGCGCGTGCGCTGTATATGGAACCAAAAATATTGCTGGCCGATGAGCCGACCGGTAGTTTAGATGAGCGTAATGCAGAAGCGGTAATGCGTTTGCTGACCTCTTTGGCTCGTCAATTAGAATGTACGTTGCTGTTGGTAACACACAGTGAAAAAGTAGCTCTGCATATGGATGGTAGGATCCGTCTGCAAGGAGGGCAACTGCATGTTATGGCCCGTAGTTAAGGCACTACTCGGTCACTATCGACGTTACCCACTGCAGATTATTTTGGTATGGCTTGGTTTAACCCTCGGCGTATCACTTTTGGTTGGTGTTACTGCTATCAACCAACACGCCAAGCAAAGCTATGCGCATGGCGAAAAACTCTTTTCGAATCCTCTTCCTTACCGTATTCGACCAAAACACAACGCCAATAAAATCCCGCAAGGCTTTTATATCCAACTTCGCCGTGAAGGTTTTCAACAGTGTTCTCCTCTTGATCACCATCGTATCACTGATGAAAATGGCGCAAACTTCATGGTTGTCGGTATAGATCCTGTTTCTATGCTTCAGCTACAACCTGGTATAGCGTTAAAAGATCTCACCGCTTTGAACCTCATGAAGCCACCATATCCAATCCTTGTCAGTGATGATCTTGCTGAACACATGGAATGGCACAACGGTGATTACATCCCTTTGATGGATGGTTCTGAACTTGGTCCTGTGGTTGTTGATCAAAATAATATGATTAATGGTACAAGGTTGATTGCGGATATCTCCTTGCTCCGAATGCTTAAACGCAGTGCTGGGCTTTCAGTGATTGCTTGTTCAGACATGCCCACTGAGAAGTTTGAACGTCTTAAAAATATGTTACCTAATGGTTTGACGATCTCTCGTAGCTCTAAGGCAGAGCTTGAGTCGCTGACCAGTGCGTTCCACTTAAACCTAAAAGCGATGGGTATGCTGTCGTTTGTGGTTGGTTTATTTATTTTCTATCAAGCGATGTCGTTGTCATTTATTCAGCGCCAACCGTTAGTCGGAATCTTAAGACAAACAGGTGTATCGGGCTGGCAATTGGCTAAAGCGCTTTGCTTAGAATTGTTGATATTGGTCGTACTGAGCTGGATCTGCGGTAATGTATTCGGTGTCATGTTAGCCAACCAATTGTTACCAGCGGTATCTTCAAGCTTAGGCGACTTATACGACGCCAACGTTGGCTTAACGATCGACTGGAATTGGCGATGGAGCGGCTACAGCTTATTGATGGCGTTACTTGGTGCGTTTTTAGCGTGCGCTTGGCCATTGGTGCGTTTGCTTAGATCACAACCGATTCGTTTGACCTCTCGCTTATCTTTGATGCGCTTTGCGGGTACAGAGTTTACTTGGCAAGCATTGATTGGCTGTGGCTTCTTGGTTGCCGCTGTCGCCGTGTATCAAGCCCCTCAGACTCAAGAGACGGGTTTTGCGATTATCGCGCTAATGCTGATCAGTGTGGCGCTATTTACCCCGTTTTTGATGTGGAAGTTATTTAACAGCCTCTCTTATTCGTTGCGCTGGGTTCGTGCTCGCTGGTTCTTTGCTGATGCAGCTTCCAGTATGAGCTACCGTGGCGTGGCGACGATGGCGTTTATGTTAGCCTTAACAGCCAATATTGGTGTAGAAACCATGGTCGGTAGCTTTAGAGATACCACTGATAAATGGCTAACACAGCGTTTGGCTGCCGATCTGTATATCTACCCAACCAACAATGCCGCTGCTCGTATGAGTAATTGGTTATCTGACCAACCTGAAGTGGATTCGGTTTGGTGGCGTTGGGAGAAAGATGTGGCGTCTCCAGTCGGTAGTATTCAGGTGGTCAGTACGGGGCCTTCTGAAGGTGAGCTAGAAGCGCTGACGATCAAATTAGGTATTCCGAATTACTGGTATCACTTACATCACTCTAAAGGTGTGTTGATCAGTGAATCGATGTCTCTCAAGCTGGGGATTCGCCCTGGCGACTACATTGACCTCTATGATAGTCTCGGCTCTGGTTGGCAGGTTGTCGGTGTTTATTACGATTACGGTAATCCTTACCATCAAGTCATGATGTCGCATCGAAACTGGCTGTATGGCTTTGCAGGGCGGGGTAATGTCGGCCTTGGGGTAATACTCAAAGACAATGTGAATTCATTAGGGCTTCGCAGCCGATTAGAAAGCGTATTCAGGCTTGGCTCCGAGCGCGTTTTCGATAACAACAATATTCACAGTCAAGCAATGCGGGTGTTCGATAGGACGTTCGCGATTGCAGATACACTAGGTAACATCACCTTGGTTATCGCCGTCTTCGGTATCTTCTTCGCGACGGTTGCGGGAGAAGTGTCTCGCCAAAGGCATATTTCCTTGCAGCGCTGTTTGGGTGTCTCGGCGAAAGAGCTGATCCTGACAGGTAGTTTGCAGTTGTTTGTGTTTGGGCTTATTTCCTCCTTAATTGCGATTCCGCTCGGATTGGCGTTAGCGAGCCTAATTGTTGATATCGTGATAAAGCAGTCTTTTGGGTGGTCACTCGAGTTACAAGTGATTCCTTGGGACTATTTGCAGACATTTGCATGGGCCATGGCAGCATTGATGCTAGCTGGTGCTTTACCAGTGATGAGAATGATTCGGAACACTCCGATGAAGTCACTGAGGGATGCGCTTTAGTATGTTTTTACGGAATACTTCAACTAAGTTAAGACAACGAATTCTGTCTTCTCTGCTATTAATCAGTTTCTTCGGCATCTTTTTAAGTGTTTGGGGTTATTACTCCTATTTCATCGATCCTGGTGAAAAGGACGTGAATGAAGTTAACTCAATATTGGTTAATGAACACTTCAATGTGTTCGAACCTGTTTTGCCAGACCGTAATGTTTCGCTACCACAAGATTTTAAGTTCCACCCAGAGTTTCAGCACGAGTGGTGGCATTACTTTGCATCTTTGAAAGGTGATGATGGTAAAGACTATTCGGTCCAGTGGAGCTTTTTCCGTATCGCAACGGACGAACGTGAAACACCAGGGTGGCAAAGCCCTCAAGTCTATATCTCAAATGTAGTGGTCTCTTCTAAGTCCAAAGTATGGAAAGAACAGCGCATGGCTCGTGGCGGCATTGGCCAAGCGGGAATGACTAATCGTCCATTCAGGCTTTGGATTGATAACTGGAACTGGCGTGCACTCGGCAACACCCCATTCCCCGGGCGCCTTCAAGTGCAAACAGACACGTTTGGACTTGAACTCGACACCATTGCAAAAGGGCCCTATGTGTTCAACGGCGATAACGGTTATCAGAAAAAGCACGACTTATTACCTGTCGCGTCTTATAACTTCAGCGCTCCATTTTTATCGTTGAGTGGTGTGTTGAACCTAGACGGCGTTACCAAGGAAGTGGAAGGAACTGCGTGGGTACATAAAGAGTGGGGCAGTGGCTTACTTGGAGTGGGCCAACAAGGTTGGGATTGGTTTGTATTTAACCTCGATGACGGCACAGCGCTGAGCATTAACCGCTATCGTCATAACCAACAGTTGCCTTACATATTCGGGACATTAGCAACGCGCTCAGGCAAAGTTTACCAATTAACGGAATCCGACATTTCCATTCAACCATTGCAAAATACAACGTTGATGAATGGAAGACGGATGCCTTTGCAGTGGATCATTAACGTCCCTAAGCATGATATCAACCTCACAACGCGTATTATACGCAGGGATATGTGGCTTCCATTTGTCATACCATATTGGGAAGGGCCGATTAAGGCGAGCGGGAGTCATGAAGCGACAGGCTTTATGCAGTTAACTGGCTACTAAAAAACACCTAAGGCTATAATTTGATAGCCTTTTTTTATGCCTGCGCCTTTAGCGTCCCCCAATGAATTGTGCATACAGGTTCGATGATCTCATCTATACTTAATTCATGGTGCATAACAACATTATGGTATATACGACGTATTGTTTAGTATTTGTAGGAAAAACCGAAGTTAAACATCCGAAGAAGTGATTATCTATCAATTAAACTTGGATATAAACTCGTGGTTATTCTTTGTTATTCGTTTATTTAAATAATAAATATAAGGGCGAAATCATGACCGACGTCATCCGTGACTTCTTTAAAATGGAATCTGCTGGCGGCATCATACTAGTCATCGCTGCGGCGATCGCAATGTTTGTAGCAAACTCACCACTGAACGAAATGTACCAAGGTGTACTTCACAGTTACGTTCTTGGTATGTCTGTGTCTCACTGGATTAACGATGGCTTAATGGCTGTCTTCTTCCTTCTAATCGGCTTAGAAGTTAAGCGCGAACTTTTAGAAGGCGCATTAAAGTCTAAAGAGACAGCAATCTTCCCAGCTATCGCAGCTGTGGGTGGTATGTTAGCTCCTGCACTTATTTACGTGCTATTTAACTCAAGTAACCCTGAAGCGCTTCAAGGTTGGGCTATCCCAGCAGCGACTGATATCGCATTCGCATTGGGTATCATGGCTCTTCTTGGTAACCGTGTACCGGTAAGCTTGAAGGTATTCCTGCTAGCACTGGCAATTATCGATGACCTAGGTGTTGTTGTTATCATTGCTCTGTTCTACTCAGGCGACCTATCAACACTTGCACTTACAGTTGGCTTCATCGCGACTGGTGTGTTGTTCATGCTAAACAACAAGCATGTAACTAAGCTGAGTGTGTATCTCATTGTTGGTGCAATTCTGTGGTTTGCAGTATTGAAGTCTGGTGTTCATGCAACGCTGGCTGGTGTAGTGATTGGTTTTGCTATCCCACTGAAAGGCAATAAAGGTGAACATTCTCCGCTGAAGCATCTAGAACATGCTCTGCACCCATACGTCGCTTTTGCAATCTTGCCAGTCTTTGCTTTTGCAAACGCAGGTATTTCATTGGAAGGTATCTCAATCTCAAGCCTAACAGGTATGCTACCGCTTGGTATCGCTATGGGTCTATTGATTGGTAAGCCTCTTGGTATCTTTGCATTCAGCTGGGGTGCGGTGAAATTGGGTGTTGCTAAGCTCCCTGAAGGTGTGAACTTTATGAACATCTTCGCAGTATCTGTCCTGTGTGGTATTGGTTTTACAATGTCTATCTTTATTTCATCACTAGCATTTGGCCCAACGAATGTAGAGTTTGACACACTAGCTCGACTAGGCATCCTGATGGGATCTACAACAGCTGCAATTCTAGGTTACTTCCTGCTAAGCGTTTCTTTACCGAAAACAGCAAAGCAACAAGAAGTAAAACTATAATCAGCGGTAGGCTCGTTTAACGGCGAGCCTATTCACTGATTAACAAGCTAACTTCTGAGTAGCAAGACGAGTCACAGAATCATCCTCCCCGATTCATGTGACAGCAAAGAACAAAAAAGCCGTGATAGGGTTTCCTATCTCGGCTTTATTGATCCTAACTGCTAGTATTTTTAGTTTGGTTAGTTATTGATGATCTAAAACTCCTAGATTCAACTCATTATTTTGATCGGCATGAATTGCGGATCGTTTTGGATGACCAGAGTGACAGTGTCATGTTATTTTTCTAGCGTGGTAAATATGGTCCACTCCTCGACGATCTGTTCGCTTAGTCCGACAACTGTGGCTGTTACTCGGCGGTTCAGTGCATGAGACGTAGCATCGTTGCCATCGCTCTCTAAGCGGTTTTCACCGTAACCAACAACTCTTACTCGGCTCGGGTCGATACCATTCGACAACAGTTCATCTTCAACGTGGTGAGCGCGTTTCTTTGATAGCTCTAAGTTGTATTCACTCGCGCCGACTTTACTGGCGTAACCTTGAATCTCTATCGATGCACTTTGGTAGGTTTCTAAGAACTCAGCCATAGTGGTGATTTGATCTGAGAAGATAGGGTTAACTTCATAGGAGTCATTGGCGAAAAGGATGTTCAGCCGTCTGACTTCTTGCGAGCTAACCGTCTCTCCACAGCCTTCGTTGTCTACCAGAGACGACTCTGGTGTGCCAGGACAGGTGTCTCGTGCATTGACCACACCATCGTTATCATCGTCTTGCAGGTCAGAAATTTGCTCCGCTTCTGGCGTTTCTATGTAGGGCTCTTCATTTTGGCTAGAGCATGCACATAGCGTTATCGTTAATGCGGAAAGTAATAAATAAGGTCTCTTCATCATTAATACTCCACTGCCGTTGTCCACTCGTCTGGAATGTCGACCAGTAGAGCGTTCAATAGAGAGCCTGTCGCGTTCATTACACGGTATTTAGCGTACTGTTCAGAGTAATGCGCATCTAAGTAATCTTTGCGGGCTTCAAACAATTCGTTTTCAGTGTTAAGCAGATCAAGTAGCGTACGTTTGCCGATTCGATATTGTTTCTCATAAGCGATAACGGTTTCTGACGCCGAATCCACGTGATCAGACAAGAAGTTCTTTTGTTGCAACGTCAGATCCAATGCACTCCAAGATAGGCGAAGGCCTTCTTCCACTTGTCGATAAGCACGATCTCTTAGATCCTTCGCTTTATTAAGTTGGTAAGCTGCAGCTTCTGAATTAGCACTATCGGTACCACCGTTGTAGAGGTTGTATCGCATTCTTAACATTGCCAACGTCTCTTGGCTCGAACCTTCATCGCCTCCCGCATCATCGCGCCATGATTGAGATGCCTCGATAGAGAAAGTAGGGTAGTTAACCCCTTTTGATTGTTTGTACTGGAAGTGCGCCGAATCGACATCTGCAGTTGCGACTTTGATGACTGGGTGTTGGTCCAGAGCATTAACAAGGGCGTCTGACAATGACAGAGGAATCATAGAAATATCGGCTCTTGGGTAGACCAAGCCAAGCGGTTCTTGACCCACTATTCTTCTAAATTGAGTGTGGGTATCAATTAGGTTGTTCTGTGCGGCTAATAAATTGCCGTGCGCTTTTGCAATCCTAGCTTCTACTTGAGATACATCTGCGGTTGAGCCTATGCCTGAGGCTGCTCGTTTTTTGATGTCTTTATAGATTTTCTTGTGGATAGCAAGGTTACTTTCCGAAAGGGCTAAAACTTCAGTTGCTTTGACTGCATCCAGGTAGATCTGTGTGACCTCTAGCGCTTTGTCTTCGGCATCCGCGAGTAATTGTAAGCGAACCGATTCCGCTTCTGCGGCAGTACGGTCAATATCATTGAGAGTCGACGAACCATCCCACAACAACTGAGTGAGGGATATGGTGGCTTCCTTTCGTGTGAGATCGGTATCAGGACCGTTGTTTGGCGCAGGGTTTATGCCTTCATAGCCAATACCAGCATCAAGATCGATACTCGGCCTATAAGCACCACCTGCGGCATCGTTTCGTTTTTGTACACTCACAAACTCATTAAAAATACTTTTTATCTCAGGATTGGTAGCCAAGGTAATGGCAACAGCCTGTTCTAAAGTCTGAGCAGAGAGTGGGGTTGCAATAGCTAAGCAACAGATGATGGGTAATTTAAACAGTCTCAAAGTAGGTCTCCTTCTACTTTTAAAAGCTCCCGCCGCTTCCCAACAAGCGTTTAACTACTTAATTGAAAAGGGTATTAAACGAAGCTTAGGACATCTGCAAGAAATTGCTAAGTTTGTTGGCTTTATTTCGAATGTAAGTCTCTATCCTTATTGATTAATTTACCAATAGTAGCAAATGGCAAGCTTCGAATGGATGCACCGTAAATAGAGGAAACGTAGTATTAGGTTTGGACTCAGATAGGTAAACGTTGGCTAGTAGGTTGTTTGAAATACGAGTTCCAGTGATAACAATGTGCCAAGCATGGTAGTTCGACTCTTAGGAAGAAATGACAGCATATAAAGAGGCGGTCGCGCTGTTCAGGT
The DNA here is from genome assembly GCF_041470505.1 of Vibrio sp. 10N.261.55.C5. Taxonomy (NCBI): domain Bacteria; kingdom Pseudomonadati; phylum Pseudomonadota; class Gammaproteobacteria; order Vibrionales; family Vibrionaceae; genus Vibrio; species Vibrio sp. 10N.261.55.C5. The sequence goes on along the minus strand of NZ_JBFRMS010000004.1, from coordinate 9,064 downwards.
TGTAGTTAGTAGCTGTGAAGAGGGGTAAGTAAGGCTCACTCTCGTCCCAAACAACAAACAAAAAAAAGCCCAAACCAACGTGGTTTGGGCGGATACAAGTATAGGAGTTAATAAGGAAAATGCAGTAATTAAGAAAGCAGTGAGAAGAACAAGTTTGACGGCCTGTTAAACTTCTAAATACGCTGTTTTCTACCTAATTTAGGACTCTCCATTTCCATTTCAGTTCCAAGAAAATTCATTATTTTTTTCTTTTTTTATAAACACACAGCGATTCAATCGTTTAGTGCTGAGTTTTATTAACTGGTACGACCAATTTGTGAAAATGTGATGTTGCTTGCTTGTTAAATAAATGTACTAAGCGTATATTTCAAACAGTTGTTTAATACGAGTGATTGAAATGGCACCAAGAAGTACAACCAAAGACAAAATCTTAGATGTGGCTGAAGGCTTATTTGCTGAGCACGGTTTTAATGACACCTCTTTACGTACGATTACGAGTAAAGCGAATGTCAACTTAGCTTCAGTGAACTATCACTTTGGCGATAAGAAGACTCTGGTTCGTGCGGTACTCAATCGTTACTTAGAAGCATTTATGCCAGCACTGCAAGATGCATTAGTGAACTTAAACTTGAACGAAACGTATTCTATGAGTGACGTGTTTGAGTCGTTGAGACAGCCACTAAGAGCACTTAATGATGTTAGGCCAAATGGTACAAGCCGATTCATGTTACTTATCGGCAGAGGCTATACGGATGTGCAAGGACACTTGCGTTGGTTCATTACTACTCGCTACAGCGAAGTACTTTCTTTGTTTACGACATCTGTAATGAAGGCGAATCCGAACCTCACTCAAGAACAGTTATTTTGGCGATTACACTTCACCCTAGGGACTTGTGTATTCACCATGGCATCAAGTCAGGCTCTGGTAGAAATTGCAGAGAATGACTATGACAGAAAGATAGATGCTAAGGCAGTGGTCGATATTCTTATTCCATATTTAGCCGCAGGCATGTCAGCAGAAGAATAAAACAATAAAAAGCGAAACATTCACAACCAATATAGTGAACAAAAGGATCTGAACTATGAGCTCTCTAAGACAAAAATGGGTAAGTGACCCAGCTTTTAAACTCTTTAAAAAAGTACTACCACCACTATCTAGCACCGAGAAAGAAGCGATGGAAGCGGGTAGCGTGTGGTGGGACGGAGAGCTGTTTTCTGGTAAACCAGATTTCACTAAGCTGCATCAATACCCAAAACCTCAGCTGACAGCAGAAGAGCAATCGTTCATGGATAATGAGCTTGAAACCTTGCTCGCTATGCTTGATGACCACCAAATTGTAAAAGAAGATCGAGACCTTCCTGAAGAGGTGTGGAACTTCTTACGCAAAGAGCGTTTCTTTTCGCTAATTATTGCGAAAGAGTATGGCGGTCGTGAATTCTCAGCACACGCTAACTCAACTATCGTAACTAAGATTGCGACTCGCAGTATCAGTACTGCGGTTTCAGTAATGGTTCCAAACTCTCTTGGTCCTGGTGAGCTGCTGTCTCACTACGGCACTCAAGACCAAAAAGACTACTGGCTACCTCGTCTTGCTGACGGTACAGATATCCCATGTTTCGCACTAACAGGCCCAGAAGCGGGTTCTGATGCGGGTGGTATCCCTGATGTCGGTACTGTGTGCATGGGCATGCACGAAGGTAAAGAGACGCTAGGTATCAAGCTTAACTGGAACAAACGCTACATTACACTAGCACCAGTGGCGACGGTACTTGGTCTGGCTTTCAAACTGCACGATCCAGAAAAGCTACTGGGTGACAAAGAAGACATTGGCATCACTTGTGCGCTAATCCCGGCTGACCACGAAGGTGTTGTGATTGGTGAGCGTCATGACCCACTTGGTCTTGCGTTTATGAATGGTCCAACACGCGGTCACGATGTATTTATTCCTATGGAATGGTTAATCGGTGGTGCCGATTACGCAGGTAAAGGCTGGCGTATGCTGGTGGAATGTCTGTCTGCAGGTCGTGGTATCTCATTACCCGCACTTGGCACGGCGATGGGCCACCTAACGGCGAAAACGACCGGCGCATACGCTTATGTTCGTAAGCAGTTCGGTATGTCGATTGGTAAGTTTGAAGGAGTTGCAGAGAGTTTAGGTCGTATTGGTGGCTTAACGTATCTACTAGAAGCGACTCGTACACTAACAACTACTTCACTCGATATGAAAGAGAAGCCGGGTATCGTTACGGCTATCGCGAAATATCACATGACAGAAATGGCGCGTACTATCCTGAATGATTCAATGGATATCCACTCTGGTCGTGCAATTCAAGATGGTCCAATGAACTACTTAGCTGCGCCTTACCTAGGTATTCCAGTTGCTATCACAGTAGAAGGTGCGAACATCTTAACTCGCAACCTGATGATCTTCGGTCAAGGTGCGACACGTTGTCACCCATACGTGCTAAGCGAAATGGAAGCGGCAGCAAACCCAGATGAGAAGCAAGGTGCGAAGGATTTCGATAACTTGTTGTTCAAGCATATCTCTCACGCAACTAAGAACACGTTTGGTGCGTTCGGTGCGGCATTGACAGGCTCTAAGTTCATTAAAGCGGATATGAGCGGTCCAACGAAGCCTTACTACCAAGACTTAACTCGCTTGAGCCGTGCGCTTGCAGTGAGTGCGGATTTCGCAATGCTTACACTAGGTGGCGAACTGAAACGTAAAGAGCTTATCTCTGCACGTCTAGGTGATGGTCTAAGTTACCTATACATGGCGTCTGCAGCGCTTAAGAAGTATGAAGATGAAGGTCGTCAACAAGCTGACCTAGACTACGTACACTACGCGGTTCAACACTGTTTCCATAACGCGGCTAAATCGCTACAAGAAGCGTACAGAAACTTCCCGAACAAGATGGTAGGTAAAGTACTTAAAGGTCTAGTTTTCCCTGTCGGTAACCACTTTGAAAAACCAAGTGATAATCTAACGGTACAACTGGCAGAAAGCTTGATGACTCCGGGTGCACACCGTGAACGTCTAACTCACCTTTGCTACATAGGCAAAGAAGAAGAGGATAGTGTTGGCCTAATGGAGAATGCGTTCAATGCGATGTACAGCATCAAGCCTCTCGAACGTAAGATCTTCAAAGCAGTGAAAGAGGGCAAAGTGGCTCGTAAAGGTCTATTGCAAGATAAACTTGCTCAAGCACTGGCGGCAGATGTTCTTACTCAAGACGAAGTTGACCAAATCATTGCAGCAGACAAACTTCGCTACGCAGCGATTCAAGTTGACCACTTCAGTCATGATTACAGTGAAACTTTGACGCGAAAAGAGTTAAAACCTAAGCTAAATAGCGTTGCTTAGATAAAGAAATGACAAAAGGCACCTTATTAGGTGCCTTTTTTTGTTTTTGTCGTAGAAGTTGCAATAGAGGCGTTAACAAATGGTGACTTAGTCAGCAAATATTCACTGAGTGCTCCAACCACTTGCATTTTCGCCACATTTTTACAGAAATTAGATGCCATTTGCGTACGAAACTTTTATCCTTAACCTGATTTTTTAAGGAAGTTGAATATGATCATCAAACCTCGAATTCGCGGATTCATCTGTACTACAACACATCCAGTCGGTTGTGAAGCTAATGTAAAAGAACAAATTGCTTACACAAAAGCTCAAGGCCCAATCGCAAACGCACCTAAACGTGTACTAGTTGTTGGCTCTTCAAGTGGCTACGGCTTGTCTTCACGTATTGCGGCTGCATTTGGTGGCGGCGCTTCAACTATCGGTGTTTTCTTTGAGAAAGCCGGTACTGAGAAAAAGCCTGGCACAGCTGGTTTCTACAACTCAGCAGCGTTCGACAAGTTTGCTAAAGAAGAAGGCCTATATTCAAAAAGCCTGAACGGCGATGCTTTCTCTAACGAGGCGAAACAAAAAACAATTGACCTGATCAAAGAAGATCTAGGCCAAATCGATATGGTTGTATACTCACTGGCGTCTCCAGTGCGTAAAATGCCAGAGACTGGCGAAGTAATTCGTTCATCTCTAAAGCCTATCGGCGAAACGTACACGTCAACTGCGGTTGATACCAACAAAGACACAATCATCGAAGCAAGCGTAGAGCCTGCAACTGAAGAAGAGATCAAAGACACTGTTACTGTAATGGGCGGTGAAGATTGGGAACTTTGGATCAATGCTCTTTCTGAAGCTGGTGTTCTAGCGGACGGTTGTAAGACGGTTGCTTACAGCTACATCGGTACTGAACTAACGTGGCCAATCTACTGGGATGGCGCACTAGGTAAAGCTAAGATGGATCTAGACCGTGCAGCGACAGCGCTGAACGAGAAGCTAGGCCAAACTGGCGGTACTGCAAACGTTGCTGTTCTTAAGTCTGTAGTGACTCAAGCAAGTTCTGCAATCCCTGTAATGCCTCTTTACATCGCTATGGTGTTCAAGAAGATGCGTGAAGAAGGTATTCACGAAGGTTGTATGGAACAGATCTTCCGTATGTTCAGCCAACGTCTATACAAAGAAGACGGCAGCGCGCCAGAAGTGGATGAAGTGAACCGTCTACGTCTAGATGACCTTGAGCTTCGCGAAGACATTCAAGATCACTGTCGTAACCTATGGCCTCAAATCACAACTGAGAACCTAAAAGAACTGACTGACTACGTAGAGTACAAAGAAGAGTTCTTGAAGCTATTTGGTTTCGGTGTTGAAGGTGTTGATTACGAAGCTGACGTTAACCCAGCTGTTGAATTTGATGTAGCTGACATCTAATTCAAGTTATCGAATCTAAACGAAATAGGCGCTCATTGAGCGCCTATTTTTTTGTCTGCTATTTGGTTCAAGAGATTAAGAGCAGATATGGGATTCGAGTGGCGGGATGCGAAGAGATTTAAGAGCGGATACGGCTACCGCGATTCGAAGGGGGACAAGAGTAGAAATATGGGATGAAGAGAGTTAAGAGCAGGAGTGGGGAAGAAGGCTTGAACCGCTTAAAACAGGTTATAAAAAATGCACTAACCCAAAGTGAATTAGTGCATTCGAAATATCTAAGCTTGGCTGCTTTTAATGCAGCAGATGCTAGCTAATTATGATGATGAAAGTACCTGCTAAGGTCATCAATATATTGGCTATCGCATAAGTACCCGCATAACCCAGAGCCGGAATCGTTGAGCGAGCGTGGTCATTTACGATGTCCATCGCTGGAGCGCAAGTTCGCGCGCCAATGATTGCACCGAACAACAAAGCTCGGTTCATCTTCAATACGTAAGCGCCAACCAAGTAAGCGAAGAATACTGGCAGCACACTCACTACTAGGGCAATACCTATTACCTGTGGGCCAACTTGGGTTAAGTGCTCAAATATCTTACCACCGGCGCTCAAGCCGATACCGACCATAAAGAACATCAAACCGAGGTCTTTGACCATGTTCAGAGCACCTTGAGGCACATAACCGAAAGTAGGGTGGTTCGCTCGTAGGAAACCAAGCATGATGCCCGATAGAAGCAGGCCAACCGCGTTACCTAGCCCAAACGATACCTGACCGAATGTCATGGTGATTAAACCAAACAAAATACCCAAAATGAAGAAGCTACAGAAGGCCATCAAATCCGCCATTTGGCTGTGGATTGAGATGAAACCAATTTTCTCAGCTAGGCCGTGCACTCGACTCTTTTCACCACTCACCTGTAGGACGTCACCTTTAGAAAGCACGATGTTTAAGTCCATCGGCATTTCAATCTGAGCACGTACTACGCGGCTAAGGAAACAGCCGTATTCAGACAGGTTTAAGTCTGATAGGCGCTTACCTGCGATACTGTCACTCTTAACGACGATCTCTTCTTCCACGATACGCAGATCGAGAAGGTTACGGTCGAAAACTTCTTTACCGTTACGGAAGCTTGGGTCTAGACGAGCGTGGCTATCTGGGAAACCAACCAATGCGATCTCATCGCCTTCTTGCAGAATTGCATCACCATCTGGATGGGCAAGAATACCATTACGTCGAATACGCTCGATGTAACAGCCTGTTTGGCGATAGATGCCCAGTTCACGCAGATTCTTACCGTCAGTCCAAGAGATGAGCTCTGGTCCCACTCGATAAGCACGAATAATGGGCAAGTAAACCTTACGCTGACCTGAAGCGCCTAACCCACGTTCTTGGGCGATTTGCTCTGCCGAGTCGTGTAGGTTCACTTTTTGAAGTTTTGGAATCAAGCGAGCAAACATAATCATACTGATTAAGCCAACCAAGTAAGCCATCGCGTAACCGACTGAAAGGTTTTCGATAATCAGGCTCAAGTCCATGTTTCTTGGTAATTCTGCAAGCCCAGAATTCAGAGCATCTTGAGCACCTACCAATATCGGCGTTGCTGTTAAGGCACCTGCCATCATGCCTGCAGATAAACCAAAGCCTAGGCCAAGGTAATGACTACTGAAATAGGTTAGGGCAATTGCGGTAGAAAGTACCACAAGGCTCAGAATGAGGTAGTGCTTACCGTCTCTGAAGAAGATACCGAAGAAGTTTGGTCCAGCTTCAATGCCAACACAGTAGATGAACAGCATGAAACCAATGGTGAGCGCATCTGCGTTAAAAGAAAAGCCAAGATGTCCCATGATAAGGGAAGTAATCAAAACACCGATTGAATTACCAAGTTGGAGGCTACCGAAACGAATTTTACCAATGGCTAATCCAATCGATAAAACAACAAAGATGAGGAGAATGGGGTTTTGTTCTAACAGAAAAACAACGTCGATATTCACAGTGGTCGCTCAATAATTGGCGTGAAACACAGGGTAAGTTTGAGAGGTGAATTGTATCTAAATATAAATAAAATATAAGCGATATTTTGCTATTTTACTTGATTTTGACTTTATTATTATTCCGTACGAAAACTGGTCATAAAAAAGCCCGCTACAGTGAGCGGGCTTTCTATACATCGTACAGTCTAACGCCTAAATGGGTCAGCTGTTTAAGGCTTTAGCCCTGATTCTCGTTTGAGAAATCCTAGCTTAGTCGAAAAGACCTAGGTTTTCTTTTGCGTATGCTTCAAATTCTGTGCAGCCGCCGATGTGGTCTTGGTCGATGAAGATTTGTGGAACTGTATCGACAGGTTTACCAACAGTCTTCTCTAGATCAGCTTTGCTGATACCTTCAGCGTGGATGTCAACGTAACGGTAGTTGAAGTCATCGCGTTTAGCTTTAAGAGTTTCAGCATGCTCTTTTGCACGAACACAGAATGGGCAAGCAGGGCGACCAAAAATAACTACAAACATTTAATTTCTCCTAAATACGGGATGAGGCTCGTTAACTCGATTATGTTAACTATTCTTTAGTGAATGCCACTCAAAATTTCATAAAACCAACTATGCCTCAATGCCATGGGGAAATAAAGATGGAATTACCTCTTAATACAATAGGTTTTGTCTATCAGAGCAAATAATGGTCACAAAAAGGATCCATGCTGATTTCTGATGGGTATTCAGATTGATTACCCTTAATTTAAGAGTGTGAATTACCCCTAAGAATACGACATTAATCCATCTTTAATGCGACAAGTTGCACCTCGTCAAAAAAAGCGCATACAGAACGAGGCATCTTAATACTGATGCACTATATAAAGGCTAAATTCCAATAACCAAGAGTTCGCAGTTTTGTTCGGTCATAGGCGCAGGAGGCACCATGTTTCAATTTATGACATCTACAAAGATCATCTTTGGTGATGGAGCACTTTCCGCTTCATTGTCTCTCTTTAATCAATATGGCTACAGCGTGCTATTGGTTACAGGCAATACATTAGAGCGCACTTCAATTGTTACTGACTATCTTGATGCGCAGAGTATGCGTTATCAGCACATTGCCGTTTCCGGTGAACCTAATATCAAAATGGTTGAAGAGGCGGCTATTTCTGCTCGTCGATTTAAGCCAGATATGGTTGTCGCCATGGGGGGCGGTAGCGCCATCGATATGGGCAAAGCGTTGGCTGCGGTTTTACCTAATCAAGGCAATTTATATGACTATGTTGAAGTGGTCGGGCGTAATGTTCCTCTTAAAACCAAACCACTTCCGTTTATCGCAATTCCAACCACAGCGAGTACCGGCGCCGAGGTCACTAAAAACGCGGTGCTGAAATCAGGCCAAGACCAAGTAAAAATCAGCCTGAGAAGCCCAGACATGCTGGCCGACGTTGCGATTGTCGACCCAACCCTAACTCATGGAACCAATCTATATCTATCTGGGCGAGGTGCGATGGATGCCTTTACTCATCTAATGGAAGCCTACGTGTGTGGTGAACCGAATCCGTTAACCGATATGATTTGTGAAGAAGGGCTGCGTAAGTTGAGTGGTTCTGTGGTTAAAGCGTGTGTTTATGATGAGCCTCAAGCGCGTTCTGATCTTGCTTTCGCTTCTATGCTCGGTGGTATGGCGATAACTAATGCCAAGCTTGGCGCAGCCCATGGTTTAGCCTCCGCACTAGGAGGTAAGATTTCTGCGCCTCATAGTGTGATTACCGCGCGTTTAGCGCCGTTTGTGATGTTGGAGAACATAGCCGTTGCAAAAGAGCAGCAAAGAAGCGACATCCTAGCGCGTTATCAGCGAATCGCTCAGATAGTAACAGGTAACGTAGAAGCAATAGAAGAGGAGGCAATTTCTTGGTTATCGGAAGTGCTTGATACGCTTAAGTTACCCAACTTGTTGGAATTTGGTGTCTGTGAAGCCCAGTTTGATGAGGTGTCTGCCGACGCGCTCAAATCAGTGGCGATTAAAGGAAACCCTTTGCCGCTTAACCAAGAGAGGCTCGTGCATATTTTGAAGCAAGTATGCGAGAAGTGCAGTTGTAGAGAAGGGCATCATGAGGGAGCTTCAATGAATCAAATTGGGCAAGAGCCAGCTGTCGAGTCGAGCTTTACCATTATCAATTCTTATGCGTCCGAAAACAGCGTGGTTGAGAAGGGCAATAGTTGGACTATCTAACGGTCTTAAACTTGTTCGTTGTATAAGTCATTTTATACAGACAAATAAAAACGGAGCTCTAGGCTCTAATGCCGTTCACTTAAGA
>NZ_JBFRMS010000003.1:0-1082 GCF_041470505.1 Vibrio sp. 10N.261.55.C5 | reverse complement strand
GCATTGCTTCAGCATGTTCATCACAAAGCGTCTAAACAACGCTATATTTTCTACAGCACCATCTAGCGTGATCCGTGAGTAATCCTCTTTAAAAACAACATCTAATACGTAATGCTGGCTGTTTTCAATACGCCAATGCTGACGAATGTAGTGGCCTAGCATTTTGTGATTCGGCGACATAGAGCTTATGTAATATGAGGTGTCTACACTTCCTTTTCCGTTGATCACTCGATGCCGCTCCACCGCAATGATGCTTCGTACTGTCGGCCATTTCTCCGCAAGCTCTTTAGGTAACTTAGCCTTTAACTGAAATACATATCTTTCTTCACTGCGGCCATGGTGCTTCTCTTTGATTTCGGTAACTATTTTCTCTTTACCTGCTTCAAAGACAGCTTGAAATTGCTCCACAATAGCCACTCTCAATTTGGGCTGGTTGTTCTTCACTTGAACAACAACGTGAGCCTTTTTCTCTGCAATTTTCTCGAGCGTATCGCGCTGACAATGCAGGGCATCAATGGTGATGACACTGCCTTTTACGTTAATAACATCAAGCATTTGGCGTACAACGTTGATCTCGCCATTTTTGCTCTCAGTCGGCTTTTGACTCAAAACGAGGCCACGTTCAGTGTCGTAGGCGGTAACCAATTGTAACGCTGTTTTTTTGTCATTTCGGTATGAGCCACGCAGCACTTTTCCATCGAATGCGATTATCGGCTTGTGTTGACTAGTGCGTTGCTCGTTAATCCACAGGGCTAATGCCTCTAGCAAAGATTCTGCGACAACTGAACGTAAAATACGGGCTATTGTATGCCGACGTGGAATACCATGTTCAAATGTTCTGTATTTTCTCAGCCAATCTAGTTTGTCTTTCCCAAACAATTCAATATCTTGCCATCCTTCACATCCAGATGCGATGGCGCTAATTACAAGGAACATGACATCGATAAGATCATGCTTCTGATTAATGTCTGACCGAGTGTCTTGGACGACTGATAAGTGTTCGATTAAGTTCAAAATGGCTGTGTGATTGTGGATTTAGCACTATTAGATCATATTTGTTAACAAAGTGCGATCCCGCCCTG
>NZ_JBFRMS010000002.1:0-92140 GCF_041470505.1 Vibrio sp. 10N.261.55.C5 | reverse complement strand
ACTTGTCAGCGACGACAAGTATTCCACTGCGGAGTGGTAGTTCAGTTGGTTAGAATACCGGCCTGTCACGCCGGGGGTCGCGGGTTCGAGTCCCGTCCACTCCGCCACTTATTCAGAGTTTCAGCTCTTTAAAACTGAAAATAGGGGTGTAGCTCCAATTGGCAGAGCAGCGGATTCCAAATCCGCGTGTTGGGAGTTCGAATCTCTCCACCCCTGCCATATACGAAGCCTCAGCAGAAATGCTGGGGCTTTTTTACGTCTGTTGCTTCTGCAAAGTAATGTTGGGAGCTGGAGCGCCAGCCCGGTCGAATCTCCGGAGTGTCGGCCCATCCCTGCTATATTTAAGGCTCTAGTCGAAAGACTAGAGCCTTTTTGCTTTCTTAAGTTGAAATACTTCATAACCCCTTTTCAGCTTCTTCTATCTCAAATTTCTCTCTGCTCCCAAAAAGTTGCCAATAATCGTAAACTGTTCTCAAATGCCGACTAGTATAAATAATATGCATCACTTACATGGAACGGTTATGAGGTTATCTTTTGTTTTAGTTGTCCTGTTTTACTCATTTTCTTCTTTAGCAACCCCTTGGGAGAAAGAGAAAAGCCCGACGACAAACTCGACCTCATCGATCGGCAGTTACGCTAACGGCTGCTTGGACGGTGCACAGGCTTTACCGATTAATGGTGTTGGCTATCAGATTATTCGTCCCCAAAGGGAGCGTTACTATGGCCATACAGAAGCTATAAAGTTTATTGAGAGGTTAGGAGTCACGACCAGCGAGAAGCTCAATACTAATTTATTGATCGGTGATATTTCTCTTCCCAGAGGAGGGCGCTTTTCTTCAGGTCATTCAAGTCATCAAACAGGGTTAGATATTGATATATGGCTAAGGTTAACCAGTAAGAGGTTGTCAGAGAACGAGTTAGCTGTGCCTAAACCTGTGAGCGTTGTGGATCTTACTAACTACAAATTGCGTGAATCGAATTGGACCGATGATCATTTTCAAGTTATTCGCTATGCAGCGAAAGATGAAAAAGTGGTGCGTATTTTTGTTCATCCAGTCATTAAGCAAACCCTTTGTGAACAAGAAAAATCTGAAATTAATGATAGAGCTTGGTTAGGTAAAATAAGACCTTGGTGGGGACATCATTCCCACTTTCACGTTCGTTTAAAGTGTCCTGAAGGCAGCTTAAACTGCATAGCTCAAGCGAGCCCTCCTCAAGGTGATGGTTGTGGAGACGAACTTGCAAGTTGGGCTCCGCAGACTGTTCCAGTTCCACCTCCTAAAAAAGTAGCGAAAACTAAGAAAAAGAAAAAAGTTAAAGTGATGCCAAGTCAGTGTTTGGCCTTGATATCGAATAAGTAATCCTGTTCATCGAGGCTTTTTACAGTGGTACTGCCACTGGTTTTTTCGACTCTAAAACTGGAGAAATATCACACTGTTGTCTAGAGTTTATAAACACGAGATTAAGAACATCGTTTGATATTAATAAAAGCAATAACGGTATCAGCAAGGGCGATGGCGAATTTGACAAGGTTTGGTCAGGGATTGAGTGTTTTGGGGTGAAAGATGCGGCTTATATGCAGTATGCGAAATCAGAGTCTGATACCCGTCGATAGATAATTCAAGGATAAGACTATGACTATGATTTGTGCGAAGGAATTTTCAGAATGGTTAAGACATAGGTTCAACGCTGAAAGCTCGGGTATTTCAATTTCAAGAGATGACATCAATCAGCTAACAGGCAGACAACGTTTAGACCCTAGTTTCGTAAATGATGTTCACTATGAATTGATGCAGTATGGAATGGCATTTGTGACCGATACCAGCAGGGAAAACTTTTATCTTGTTCCTATAGCTCAATCAATAAACTGGCGAGAACGACTCGAATATCAATTTGAAAAAGAGCTCTTCTGCAATATTTATCCAATCGGAAAATCAGGATGAAAAAAAAGGTTCAACTTATGGTTAAGTTGAACCTTTCTTCTTTTAGGTCAAGCCTTGAATGATAACAAACTTCTCAAGTAGCTCGTCATCAGTTTCAATATGGTTTGGGTCAGTGATGATGCATTTTGTAATCGGACACACTGACTGGCATGTTGGCTTTTCATAGTGACCTTTACACTCTGTACATAAATCAGGATCGATCTCGAAGATGCTGTCGCCCATAGTGATTGCACCATTTGGGCATTCAGGATCACACATATCGCAGTTTATGCACTTGTCAGTAATTAACAGAGCCATTATTTTCTTCTCAAGTAAGTCGCTTAAGTAAAAATTATTTGCCTGATGCGTTACGTGTATCTTGGCCTTCGCTCAAGTTACGCATCAGCAAGCCGTACTCTAGATCTAGATCTGCTGGTACAGGAATAAATACAAAGTGACCGTTACCTTTCGCATCGTCGACCGCTTCAGATTTGCGGTTTTCCATAACTTCTAGTTTGAAAACAACGTTACCTTTCGGTGTCATCATTTCTAAGCTGTCGCCTACTAGGAACTTGTTCTTCACTTCTACTTCCGCTAGGTCACCACGGCGCTTACCTGTGAACTCACCAACAAACTGTTGAGTGTCAGAGATAGAGTAACCGTACTCGTAGTTTTGGTATGTATCGTGTGTATGGCGACGTAAGAAGCCTTCAGTGTAACCACGGTGAGCTAGGCTCTCTAGTGTACCCATTAGGCTTTCATCGAATGGTTTGCCTGCCACTGCATCGTCAATAGCTTTACGGTAAACCTGAGCAGTACGTGCACAGTAGTAGAAAGACTTAGTACGACCTTCAATCTTCAGAGAGTGAACACCCATCTTCGTTAGGCGCTCAACGTGTTGGATTGCACGAAGGTCTTTTGAGTTCATGATGTAAGTACCATGCTCATCTTCAAACGCTGCCATTTTCTCTTCTGGCTTGTGTGATTCAGAAAGCAGAACCACTTCGTCTGTTGGTTTACCAAGGCCTAGTGTGTTGTCTGGACGCTCATCTTGAACTTCAATGTCTTGCGTTTCTACTTCTTGAATAGCAACACCAGTAGGGTTTGCTTCAACGATCTGACCGTTTTCGTCTTCTTTCGCTGCTTCTGTTTTGTATTCCCAGCGGCAAGCGTTGGTGCAAGTACCTTGGTTTGGATCGCGCTTGTTCATGTAACCAGAAAGCAGACAACGGCCTGAGTAAGCCATGCAAAGAGCTCCGTGAACAAAGATCTCTAGCTCTGTTTCTGGGCAGTGTTCGCGAATCTCTTCGATCTCTTCAAGCGATAGCTCACGAGATAAGATCACACGCTCAACGCCTTGAGTTGACCAGAACTTAACGGTCGCCCAGTTTACTGCGTTTGCTTGAACAGAAAGATGGATTGGCATTTCAGGGAATGCTTCACGAACCATCATGATAAGACCAGGATCAGACATGATAAGAGCGTCTGGGCCCATATCAACAACTGGCTTAAGGTCGCGAATGAAAGTTTTTAATTTAGAGTTGTGTGGCTGAATGTTACATACAACATATAACTTTTTGCCTTGAGCATGAGCTTCATCGATACCGATTTGTAGGTTTTCGTGGTTGAACTCATTGTTACGAACGCGAAGGCTGTAACGTGGCTGGCCCGCGTAAACTGCATCAGCGCCGTAGGCGAATGCGTAACGCATGTTTTTAAGGCTTCCTGCCGGTGATAATAGTTCAGGTACAAATGGTTTTTGTGTAGTCATTGCTTCGTTCTCTAATCTGATCTCAAGTCAGGTTGATACCACCAAGTGATATCAAAGGGGCGCAAATTTTACGCTAAAATGAGTTTGGTTGATAGCCCTAAAGATAGCAATGACATTAACAAGAGGGTCTAGAGGCAGATATAAGTGAGAACTTAGTGAGAAATAAGCTCAGATACCGTTAGCACCTGAGCCTATAGTTTGACTGATTAAGCGTTAGGTTGAGTTAACCCGCCTAATGATTCAAATAGGTTTGGAAGGAAAACACTGAACTCACCACAAAGTAGAGAGAAGTCCGCATCAAAACGCGCAGCTTGATCTTCACGAGGAATATCGTCGTTTTCGTCTTTGAGCTCATCACTGAATTTTAGGCGTTTGATGCTGCCATCTTCTGCAAGAATGAATTCAATACGGTCTTGCCAGTTGATAAGAAGTTTCGTCACCATCTTATTGGCTTCGATGTGGTTTTTAATCTCATCAGCTTCTAGTTCTTGTTTCTTAACTCGAACAATACCGCCGTCTTCTTGAATAGATTTTAGTTCTGCTTCATCAAGCATAGTGATGCCTTGTGGCGTATCACCTGATTTCACCCATTCTGTAAGAGTCGTTTCGATCGCTTGCTCTGGGATAGCTGGCACTACTGGCAGGCTACCCATTGTCTTACGTAGCAATGCTAATACATCTTCTGCTTTTTTGTAGCTGCTCGCATCAACCACAATGAAACCTTCTTTTGGCATGATCAGCGCGTAAGTGAAGTTGCTGCGGCTGAATGCTCGAGGAAGTAGATCAATGATGATGTCTTCTTTTAGGCTGTCTTTCTCTTTCTTTTTCAGAGGGGTACCAGACTCTGCCTCAAGCGTTTCTACTTTTGCGTTCAATGATTCTTTGATCACAGAAGCGGGTAGCATTTTCTCTTCTTTCTTTGCACAGATAAGAATGCGGTTTTCTGATACGTGCGTCATCATATCGCCATGTCTACCCATTGCGTGTACCCAACCAAACTTCTGTTTGTCTTGGCTACCACAAGGAGTAAAGCGGAATTCTTCAAGTTGTTTCTCTAGCTGATCTGCGTTGAAATCAATATCACGGTTGAAGCGATAGACTAGGCAATTTTTAAACCACATATATTTTTCTCATACCTTTTTAGAAGTGCCTCATGATATGAGATCTAATTCGATTTGTCCTTAGCTCTGTATCAAAAATTATAAAGTGAAACGTTTGAGACAGTTATATGAAAATTTGTTTTCAAAGGTCACAAAAGTGTCATAATTAACTCAGATAATGCAATGCGTTGATTAAATACAAAGGCTATTCAATTATGTCGAGAAGGATTCTGGTCGTTGAAGATGAAGCACCTATTCGTGAGATGCTGTGTTTTGTACTTGAACAAAAAGGCTACCAAGCAGTAGAGGCTGAAGATTACGATACAGCGGTAAACAAGCTATGTGAACCTTTCCCAGATCTAGTATTACTAGATTGGATGCTACCTGGTGGTAGCGGGATAAACTTTATCAAGCACATGAAGCGTGAAGAGTTAACTCGCAACATCCCAGTGGTGATGCTAACAGCTCGTGGTGAAGAAGAAGATAAGGTTCGCGGTTTAGAAGTTGGCGCTGACGACTACATTACCAAACCGTTTTCGCCAAAAGAGCTTGTTGCTCGCCTTAAAGCGGTGATTCGTCGTGTAACACCAACGGCATTGGAAGATGTGATTGATGTACAGGGCCTTAAATTAGACCCAGTATCACACCGCGTGACCGCAAGTGAAGGTCCAGTTGATATGGGACCAACAGAGTTCAAAATGCTGCATTTCTTTATGACTCACCAAGAGCGTGTGTACAGCCGAGAGCAGCTGCTTAACAACGTTTGGGGTACCAATGTTTACGTTGAAGACCGAACGGTTGATGTACATATTCGACGCCTGCGTAAAGCGCTTGAGTCTGCAGGTCACGATAAGCTAATCCAAACGGTTCGTGGCGCTGGCTACCGTTTTTCTACAAAGGCTTAATGTGGCTTCGCTGCCCAGTTTACGGAGTCCTGAATGGTTGAAAAGTTAACCTGGAAAAAGCTGGCTTGGGAGCTGGCTTTTTTTTACGCACCATGGGTTTTAGTCGGATGGATATTCGGTTACCTACCTTGGTTGCTGCTGGCTGCTACGGTATTGCAGCTCGGCTGGCATCTACACAACCAAATGCGTTTGTCCGCATGGCTGTGGGATGAGAAGCGTCTAACTCCACCTTCAGGCTCTGGGAACTGGGAATCTCTGTTTAACGGTATTTATCGTATGCAGCAGAGACAGCGTCGCAAACGCAAAGAACTGACTAACCTTATCCGCCGTTTCCGTAACGGTGCAGAATCGCTTCCCGATGCCGTTGTGGTATTTCGCGGTGAAGGCAATATCGTTTGGTGTAACAAGCTAGCTCAGTATTTGCTGGGCTTTCGTTGGCCAGATGATTCAGGTCAACCGATCTCGAATTTGATTCGTACTCCAGATTTTATTAAGTACCTTAATAAGCAAGATTTCTCTGAGCCATTAGAGATGCCTTCTCCATTGAATGTGGAGCGTATGCTCGAGCTGCGTATTGTGCCGTATACCGAGGGTGAACACCTGATGGTGGTACGTGATGTGACCCAGCTTAAGCAGTTAGAAGGCATGCGCCGTAACTTCTTCGCTAACGTTTCTCATGAATTGCGTACGCCGATGACCGTCCTTCAAGGTTACCTTGAAATGACCGAAGATCCAGACATGATCGTTGGCCCAATGTGGACCAAGGCGCATGGCGTAATGACTGAGCAGCTCAATCGAATGAACAGTTTGGTTAATCAACTACTCACGCTTTCGAAAATTGAAGCGGCGCCAATGCATGAGTTGGATGAAGTGGTCAACGTTCCGGCGATGCTTGAGGTTCTTGAGAAAGAAGCGGCGAGCCTTAGCGGTGAGCGCGAACATAAGCTTGAGTTTGATATCGATAAGAGCCTACGAGTTCTTGCCGATGAAGACCAATTGAGAAGTGCGATATCGAATTTGGTTTATAACGCGGTTAAATACACACCCGCAGGTGCAACGGTCAAAGTGCGTTGGTATCAAACCAGCCAAGGCGCGTGCTTAGATGTGTCAGATACTGGTGATGGTATTGAGCCTCAACACTTACATCGACTCACAGAGCGCTTCTATCGTGTAGATAAAGCCCGCTCTCGTGATACCGGTGGTAGTGGTCTTGGATTAGCGATTGTAAAGCATGCGCTTAGCCACCACGATTCACATCTCGAAATTCAAAGTGAAGTGGGCGTCGGCAGTCGTTTCCATTTCACGTTGCCAAACCGATTGACTGTGTCATGAGTGACTTAATACGCAGGATGCGTTTGCCAATTGGTTCACTGTTAGCGATGGTATTGGCGTGTCCAAGCTTCGCTGAGCAGAGTGTTGAGTCATTGCCTGATTATTCCAAAGTTCCTGGTATCTCTGGAAGCTTGTTATCGGTCGGGTCTGATACTTTGGCTGGGATGACGACATTGTGGGTAGAGGAGTTTAAATCCTACTACCCGAATGTGAACGCTCAGGTCCAAGCATCGGGCTCTTCTACTGCGCCTCCTGCATTGACGGAAGGGACTGCTCACCTTGGTCCTATGAGCCGACCAATGCGTTTACGTGAAGTGGAAGCCTTTGAAAGAGAGCATGGTTATAAGCCAACTGCATTACGAGTCGCTATTGACGCAATCGGGCTGTTTGTCCACCGAGATAATCCTATTGAAGGGCTTAACTTTCGTCAGATTGATGGCATTTTTTCTGAGACATTACGCTGCGGAGCAACAAGGCCCCTCAATAACTGGCAAGATCTCGGAATCGATCAGCCATGGGCGAAACATCGATTCCAATTGTTCGGTCGCAATTCTGTATCGGGGACTTATGGATACTTCAAACAGAATGCACTGTGCGGCGGTGACTTTAAAAATCGTGTGAATGAGCAACCTGGTTCGGCTTCAGTCGTTCAGTCGGTCGCTTCATCCATCAGTGGGATTGGCTACTCGGGCATTGGCTACCGCGTAGCAGGTGTTAAGCTGATTCCTATTGCAGAGCACGGCTCTAATTATGTTGAGCCTACGCGTGAGAATATCTTGAGTGGTGATTACCCTCTATCTCGTTTTCTCTATGTGTATGTGAATAAGCATCCGGATAAACCACTTTCTCCGGTTGAGAGAGAGTTCCTTACTTTTGTATTCTCAAAGCAGGGACAAGAGCTTGTAGAAAAAGATGGTTATTTAGCGATACCGTCTGAGTTCGCAGAGCAAGAATTGGCAAAAGTCGGGCTCTAATTCAGGCTACGACAAACTTAGAAAAAAACGTATGAACAGCTTGCGCGTCGCAAGCTGTTTTTATTTTGACTGTTCGTTATTTTAGCTGCAACGACCATTCTGCATTTTTCCAACGTTGTTGCTCTTCTCTGAGCTCATAATCAAGCAGTTGGTTTTGGGCCAACCAATCGCTGTTAGTTCCTTTCAATTCCCAGTTATCCTGTTGTTCAATCGTTAGAGTCACGTCTGGGGCCAGTGCTTGATTTCGCTGACGGTTGAGTAAGATAGCGAGTCTCAATATACGAATCAGCAGGGTGACTTGTTGCTGAGTAAACAGAGAAAGTTCCGGCAAATCTTGTAGTTTGAGCGCTTTTCTTTGATAGCGAACCAATGCTGATATAAGGCGTTGTTGCTCAGTATTAAAGCCTGGCATTGTCGTATGCTTAAGCAGATAAGCCGAATGGCGGTGATAGCCTTGGAATGCAATGCTTTGTCCTACCTCATGAAGTACTGCAGCCCAACCAAGCAGATCATACAGCTCATTAGTGACCGCAGTTGTCACTTGAGGCTGTACTTGTTTCAGCAATGAAAGAGCGAGCACTTTCACTTTCTCGCCATGAGTTACGTCTACATGGTATCGAGAGACGAGCGTTTCGGCAGTTCTTGTTCGAATATCAATATCTTTAAACCTATCCTCCATGTCATAAAGAACGCCTTCTCTCAGGGCACCATCAGAAAAATGTAACTCCTTGATGTCTAGCGTATCCATTGCTGCTGAAAGAATGGTGACGCCTGCAGCAAACACAGGCTTTCTCTCATCACTTAAGCCTGAAAGATTTACGGTGTTGGATGATGAAAACTCACATAAGTGATTCTTTAAATAGGACAGGCGTTGGGGCGTAATGAGACCATCGGTGAACCCTAAGCCAATGAGTACTTCTTTTATTGATTTCGTGGTACCAGATGAGCCAAAAGCGATTTCCCAAGGGGCTTTTGTGTATTCTTCAATCAATGGCATCAATAGACGAGTAGCTGCGGTATAAGCATCTGAGAAGTGTCGTGAAGTTAGCCCTTCGTCAGCAAAGAAACGTTGAGTGAAGTTGACGCATCCCATCGGTAAACTGCGCATAATTAGAGGAGTAAAGCCTTGTCCGGCGACGAGTTCCGTACTCCCTCCACCGATATCAATAACCAACTTAGATTCAGAAGCGGTTTGAGTGTGTTCTGCTCCGTTATAGATTATTCGAGCTTCTTCTTGACCGGAAATGATCTCTATTGGAAAAGGAAACAGTGGCTTGGCTTGCTCTAAGAAGTCTTTAGCGTTTTTGGCTTTTCTTAGGGTATGAGTCGAAACAACTCTGACATCATCAAGCTCAAAATCCGCCAGTCGTTCTGCGAACACCTTGAGGCATTCTAGGCCTCGCTCGATAGCGCTTTCAGATAGGACGTTACGTTCATCCAATCCATCACCTAATCTCACTTTCTGTTTGTGTCTGCTGACTAATTGCAGGTGTTGATCGAATACTCGTGCAACCACCATATGAAAGCTGTTCGAACCTAAATCGATAGCGGCAATACATCGAGAATGTTTGTTATCAATTAGCGGCATGATTTCTTCTCTTGTTTGTACTTCTTGCGAGCAAGTTTCTCCATACGTTTAATATAGTGGTAAGTGGAGAGTTGTGACGTCGGGTATTCGAGTTGGTTTGCTGGTGCTTCTATGTAAGGGTTGCTCATCGCTTGGTCTAGCACTCGAGCTTTGTTGCTGTCATCGAAATGAAATTCGGTGATATCGATAATGGTTTGCTTGATATTTGGATCTAAAATTGGAGTGGCGACTTCGATCCGATGATCGAAGTTTCGCATCATCCAGTCAGCTGAAGATATATAGACTTTCGGCTTTCCAGCGTTACCAAAGATCATCACTCTTGGGTGTTCAAGAAAACGATCGACCACACTGACAATCTCAATATGGTCACTGATGTTGGGTATGCCAGGGACAAGAGAGCACATGCCACGAATGACCATTCTCACTTTTACATTGACTTGGCTGGCCTGATAGAGCTTCTCAATGATCTCTCGGTCGACCAAATTGTTGAGTTTTAGAGTGATGCTTGCAGGCTTGTTCTCCATCGCGTTTTGTATTTCATTATCTATCAACTGATACAGACGTTTTCTTGTATTCTTCGGTGACACAATCAGTTGTTTGAACTGTGATTTTTGATAAGGGTTTTCAATATATTTAAAGACTTGTCTCACCTCTTGGGTCAAATCTTCATTCGCAGTGAGCAGAGAAAAATCGGTATACACGCGTGCTGTTACTTCATGAAAGTTACCGGTGCCAATATGGGCGTAATGCGCCGTATGCTTGCCTTCTTTCCGTTTAATGAGCAGCAGTTTGGAGTGGACTTTCAAACTTGGGATGCCATGGATGACTTTTATACCGGCTTCTTGAAGTTTCTTTGTCCACTGAATATTGGCTTGTTCATCAAAGCGAGCTTGCAGCTCGACAACCACTGTGACCTTTTTTCCATTGTGTGCCGCATCGATGATTGAGCTAAGGAGTTTGGAGCCTTCTGCAACACGGTAAACGTTTATTTTTATGGAGGTTACTTTCGGGTCAAAGGAAGCCTGCCTAACCAGTTCAGTGATGTGATTAAAGGTGTGATAAGGGTAATGCAACAAGATGTCACGAGCTTTGATCGCTTCAAAATAGTTTGGATGGTGGCTAAAATGCGCGCACTTAATCGCGGGTAAAGGGCGATTAACTAAATCACGTCGGTTAAGGCTTGGGAACTCAGAGAAATGTTTGAAGTTGTGGTAGCGACCTCCGGCGATAACACTGTCGTAGTCAGATAGTTTTAGTCTGACTTGTAAGAAACTGAGCATTTCAGCTGGCATTTCTGACTCATAGATAAGGCGTATCGGTAGTGCCGTTAAGCGCTGTTCTAAACCTAAAGACATCGATTCTAATAGGCTGCTTTCATTGTTCTCTTGAAGGTCATAATCGGCGTCACGAGTCATTTTTATAGCAAAGCAACGCACTGAGTCATACTCAAAGAATCCTTTAAGTAAGTCATCCAAACAAAATCGAACTATATTATCTAACAAGATCAAAGTTGTACGCTGCGAACCCGAAGTTTCCGGTAACTTAACAAATCGAGGGAGTGCTTCTGATGGGATTTCGAGTAAGACATATTGAGATGATGCATCACGCTCGATGTCGATGGCTAAGTAACTTTGTTCATCTTTGAGAATATTAAGTAACTGGCTATCTTCGTTCAAGAGAATCGGAGTTAAGTGTGGCAGCACTTTTTTCTTAAAGTACTTTTTTATCCAGCCACTTTGTTCTTCGCTGATTTGTTGTTCGTTGACCAGAAAAATACGATTGCGTACCAATTCCAATAGCAAGTCGTTATACAGTTCATGGAATTGAGCATCGAGCTTGCTTGCTTTGCTCTGCATTTTAGTCAGTAGGCTTTTCGGCGAGTTGGAGGTTAGCTGTGGATCTTGAAGTAAGATCTTTCGCTTCACATCAGCAAATCGGACTTTGTAAAACTCATCGAGGTTTTTCGAGTAAATACCTAAAAAACGAACTCTTTCGATTAAGGGAACTGACTTATCTGCCGCTTCTTGGAGCACTCTTTCGTTGAAGGATAACCAGCTAAGTTCTTTTGTGACATAGTCTTTTTCCATCGAGATGAGAATCCTTGAGTACTGGCTATAGAGCTGATTACTTTAAATTAGAATGGCAAAATTCACAAAATCTATGATCTTACTTTAAGAAATATGGCTAACAAACTTGTTATTAGTTTCAGTTGTTTAACGTAACTTGTAATATAATTGTCATGTAACGTACATATTATGTCAGTAGCTAAAAAAAGGTAGATAAACAGATGGCTTCAGCCCAATTTTCATTGAAAGAGCGCGACAAAAAAAGATGGTTGAAAGATCGTCTCGTCCGTTTTTCGGTGACATGTGGCGCGGTCAGTGTTCTAGCTGCCCTAGTATTGATCTTTGTTTACTTGGCGATGGTCATTTTACCGGTATTTTCTGATACTGGTTTAGAGACAGACCAAGCCGTAAA
This sequence comes from Vibrio sp. 10N.261.55.C5, assembly GCF_041470505.1. NCBI lineage: Bacteria > Pseudomonadati > Pseudomonadota > Gammaproteobacteria > Vibrionales > Vibrionaceae > Vibrio > Vibrio sp. 10N.261.55.C5. Next base: position 80,070 of record NZ_JBFRMS010000002.1, on the reverse strand, counting down.
GACCGTTGCCGTAGAAAAGCCTATCGTCTTATCGGTTGATGAATATGGTCAACATGCATTTACTATCGAAAAATCCGGTTTGGTACAGTTTTGGGATTTAGAGTCTCAAAATACACACTCTTACTTTGAGCGTGATGTTGTAGCCAACCCCATCGCCTTTTCTCGAAACACCCCATCTGAAAACTGGTTTGCCTTTGCCGACAGCGCAAGCAATCTTACTTTTTTCTATCCTGAGTATAGTGCGCCTGTGCTGAAAAAGGGCAGCGAAGCCGAGCCTAAAATTGAGCTAATCACTCTCCCTGAACCGTTTTTAAATGATGAATCATCAAATGGGGCGACGATCGACAAATTCGCGTTCTCTAAAAATGGACGTGGGATTACGGTTGCCGCTCAGTTAAGTGACCAACGAGTCTTGGTTAAGTGGTATCAGAGTGACCTTACTGGTCAGTATGTTTTTCAGAAGAGCCAATGGCTATCGGATAAGCTGGGCTTGCAACAGCAACTGCTTGTCACACCTGATGGGCAAACTTTATACCTACGAGCACAATCGGATTTGGTTGTTTTGAAACTATCAGATAACGGTTTTGATGTTCGTGAAGTGATTGATCTTAGCTTGAATGATGCGAAACATTCCGTGAAAAGCATCGATTTACTTTCTGGTGCATACTCGTTGTTGGTTACGCATGAGGACGGACAGGTTTCTCAATGGTTCGATGTACTCAAAAATGAAAAACGTAGCCTGACCCATATTCGAGACTTCCAACTTGCTGAACAAGTGCAATTTATTCTTCCTGATACTTATAGAAAGGGTTTTTATAGCTTCTATAAGAACGGCACATTACAAAGCCACTATACGACCAGTGAAAAGCTGTCTTTGTTTGAACGAGCCTTTGATAAATCACCACAACTAGCCGCTATGTCTGCTAATGAACTGCATCTGGCGACTTTGATTGATGGCACCATCAGTGTGGCTAAAGTCGATAATGAATACCCACAAATCTCATTCTCATCGCTTTGGCAAAAGGTCTGGTATGAAAGTTACCCTGAACCGCAATACGTTTGGCAATCAACGTCGGCGAACGATGACTTTGAAGAAAAATTCAGTTTAGTACCTATCACGTTCGGTACTATTAAAGCCGCTCTGTTTGCGATGATGTTTGCCGTGCCGGTTGCTGTGCTCGGAGCTATCTATACCGCATACTTCATGTCTCCACGTATGCGAAGAGTCGTGAAGCCTTCGATAGAGCTGATGGAAGCTCTTCCGACCGTGATCATCGGATTCTTGGCTGGGCTTTGGTTTGCTCCAATCGTTGAGACACATTTAACAGCTGTCTTCTCATTAATGGTGTTATTACCACTGAGCACACTGTTGACTGGACTTGTTTGGTTCTGTTTACCGAAGAGGGTAACGGGTCGCTTCTCTAATGGTTGGCACGCGCTGATATTGATTCCAGTATTGGTGGTTACAGTAGTTGCTGTGTTTGCTGGTGGAAGCAACATTGAAGCCTTATTGTTTGGTGGTGATATTCGTACCTTCTTGGCCAGCTATGGCATCGACTTTGACCAACGCAATGCGCTGGTGGTTGGTTTTGCTATGGGCTTTGCGGTCATCCCAACGATTTTCACTATTGCTGAAGATGCTATTTTCTCTGTACCTAAACATTTATCTGATGGCTCATTAGCGTTGGGTGCGACGGCGTGGCAGACGCTTATTTATGTGGTGCTATTGACGGCGAGTCCAGGTATCTTTTCTGCGGTTATGATGGGCCTAGGGCGAGCAGTTGGTGAAACCATGATCGTCTTGATGGCGACAGGTAACACCCCAATTCTTGACTGGAATGTTTTGGAAGGGATGAGAACTTTATCGGCAACGATTGCTGTTGAGCTGCCAGAATCAGAAGTGGGTGGTTCTCATTTCCGCTTGCTGTTCTTGGCTGCACTCTTGCTGTTTATCTTTACATTCGCGGTGAACTCAGTTGCTGAGTGGGTTAGACAAAGACTGAGAGATAAATATCGTGCGCTGTAGTTTTAAAGGTTTGCCTCAATGTGTATCAATGGCTTTTAGTGGCTTGACTAGCGTGTCTCTTGATCTTTGCAGCTCCTTGATTTCAGCACGCCAAGAGCAAGGTCGATCATGATGAATAAACTGAAGTCATTATTATCTTGGGTCAAATCGGGCTCTCCGTGGATCTGGCTTACGGGCGGGGCGGTGAGCATCAGTATGCTTTCTGTTCTTGGCCTAATGCTGCTGATTGGTTGGAAGGGCTTAACCTATTTTTGGCCCGCACCTTTGTATCAATGGCAAGTTGACTCCAAAGACTTATCGCTAGTGGTCGATCTTGACGAAACCGTATCAAAACAAGATGTATTGGTTGGTCAGTTATATGAACGAAAATACATCCCGATAGAGCAAGTTCCACAAGTCCATGACCTTTTGTCTCCTCAAAATTTGTCGACTGGGCTGATACAGCGCTTAAGCATCAAAGTTGCTAACAGAGAACTGTACCCTGCGGACTTTGTTTCTATTCTGGATGTTAACTTACGTGAACCCACTACCCCGCTAGATTGGGTTGTGATTGAACGAAGTCGAGGTGGTTATTTCTTTGGTAAGCCGGTGGGTTTTAAAACCGCTTCTGGCACCTTTGATTCGAACATAGACCAAAAGCTCGAACAAGGCTTGGCGTTCGCTGATACGTTACGTAAAGAAACGTCGCGTGTCGTGAACCAAGAAATTCGCAATATCAGCTGGCAATTGGAAAACCTGCGCTTAGAAAAGCGTAAGCTTGAACTCAATGAGTCAGTGAGTGATGAATACCTTACAACCTATACTCAAACTAAACTGGAATTAAACCGCCAGTTAGGTGAAGCCGAAGTTAAGCTTGAGCACCTTAGAACGCAACTTAATGTCGAAAGCTTGCTGGTTGAGGATATGACAGGCGAGCTGGTCGAGATCTCGCTCAGCCACATTCTGGATTATTGGTACCCAAATAATATGTCTTACCTAGAAAAGGTTGGGCACTGGGGCAAACAAGTTTGGAAATTCTTATCAGAGAACCCACGAGACTCAAACTCTGAAGGCGGTGTATTCCCTGCCATTTTCGGTACAGTACTGTTGGTTATTCTCATGTCGATCGTCGTGATGCCTCTTGGGGTGGTCGCTGCGATATATCTTCATGAATACGCAAAAAACAACGCACTAACACGTTTAATTCGTATCGCCGTGATTAACTTGGCGGGTGTACCGTCGATTGTGTATGGCGTTTTTGGTTTAGGCTTTTTCGTCTATACCATTGGTGGCTCGATTGATACGTTGTTCTATGCAGAGCGATTGCCAGCACCGACATTTGGTACGCCGGGTCTACTTTGGTCAGCACTAACCTTAGCGGTCTTGACGCTTCCAGTCGTTATCGTAACCACGGAAGAGGGCTTAACGCGTATTCCTAGTGCAGTGAGGCACGGTTCATTAGCGCTTGGTGCGACTCAATTTGAGACGCTTTGGCGCATTGTTTTACCGATGGCAAGCCCAGCGATTATCACTGGTTTAATTTTGGCAATCGCGAGAGCCGCGGGGGAAGTTGCACCACTTATGCTGGTGGGTGTTGTTAAATTGGCATCTAGCTTGCCAGTCGATGGTCAGTTTCCGTATTTACACTTAGATAGAAAGTTCATGCATTTAGGCTTTCATATCTATGATGTTGGTTTTCAAACCTCTAATATCGAAGCGGCACGACCTTTAGTGTATGCGACTTCATTTTTATTGGTTACGGTGATTGTTGGGTTGAACTTAACAGCCATCAATATCCGTAATAACTTGCGTGAAAAATACCGAACCTTAGGACAAGATTAGATGTTCTCGATTAATGAAACCTTGGGTTACCAAGCACCACTTGATGTTCACAATCTGAAGGATGAGCAAATTGCTATCTCGATCGAAGGGCTAAATCTTTACTATAAAGAGAGCCAAGCACTTGATGATATCTCGATGCAGATCCCGAAGGGGCAGGTGACGGCGTTTATCGGCCCTTCTGGGTGTGGTAAGTCGACTCTGCTGCGCTGCATTAATCGCATGAACGATCTTGTTGAAGGCTGTAAGGTTTCCGGGAAAGTGAAGCTTCATGGCAAGAACGTCTATCACCCTAAGGTGGATGTTGCGACCTTACGACGCCGTGTGGGTATGGTATTCCAGCGTCCAAACCCTTTTCCTAAATCTATCTATGAGAATGTGGTTTATGGCTTGAGGCTACAAGGCGTTAGCAACAGCCGAGACCTTGATGATGCGGTTGAACGCTCTCTGCGCGCTGCTGCGTTATGGGATGAAGTGAAAGATCGGTTGCATGAGAATGCTTTTGGTTTATCTGGCGGTCAACAGCAGCGTTTGGTTATCGCTCGTGCGGTTGCGATTGAGCCTGAAGTGCTGTTGTTAGATGAGCCGACATCGGCACTCGATCCGATTTCTACTTTGACGATTGAAGAGTTGATCAACGATCTCAAAACACAATACACAGTGGTGATTGTTACCCACAACATGCAACAAGCCGCGCGTGTAAGTGACCATACTGCCTTTATTCATATGGGAAAATTGATCGAGTACTCAGATACGGACTCAATTTTTACGTCTCCATTGAAAAACCAGACGGAAGACTACATTACTGGTAGATATGGCTAACCTCTCCAAAGGTGTCATCTAGAGCTAAGTCACTCTACAAAAATGGCTTTCTTCATTTCTTTCAAGGAGCAAGTATGCATTTCGGTCGCCACATTTCAGGGCAATTCAATGTCGAGTTAGAATCGATCCGTACTCATGTATTGACCATGGGCGGGTTAGTGGAACAGCAACTCTCGTTTGCAATGCAGGCGCTTCATAAAGACGATGTTGAATTGGCCAAAAAAGTGATTCGTGATGACCACAAAGTGAATGCGATGGAAGTGTCGATTGATGAGGCTTGTACTCGAATCATTGCAAAGCGTCAGCCGACAGCGAAGGATCTGCGTTTGATTATGGCGATCATCAAAACGATTACCGATCTGGAACGTATTGGCGATGTTGCTTCTAAAATTGCGCAAGGTGCTATTGAGATCCCTTCAACCAAAGAGCAGAAATTCCACGTATCTTTAGAGCCTCTTTGCCGTCAGGCTATCACCATGCTTCACCAAGTATTAGATGCTTTTGCTCGTATGGATGTTGATGCGGCAGCTGAAGTTCACAAGCTTGATGATAAGTTGGATGCGGAGTACGAGGCCGTTATTCGTCAGTTAATGACCTATATGATGGAAGACCCTAAGAACATTCCTAATATTTTGCAGGTGATGTGGTCAGCGCGTGCGATTGAGCGAGTGGGAGACCGCTGCCAAAATATCTGCGAATACATTATTTACTTTGTGAAGGGTAAAGATGTACGTCACCTAGGCGATCAAAGCCTTGATGACGCACTCAAATAGAGCTTATCTTTAGAAGCTAATTATTGCACCAAGATTGAAATTGACCGTTGTGTCGTAAGGCACAAAGGTTTTGTTGTGATCAAAAATATTCATATCAACACCAGCACGTAATCCAAGCATTGGTGTCGCTTGGTAAACGTAGGCCCCGCCTAGGCTTATACCATGTGTTGTTTTCTCTTCTACTTCGCCTGAGCGCGTTTTCGTACCGTCATAACTTGCCACGCCAATTTCAGCCTGAAAGCCGTGGATTTGGTTTCTTCCAAACATGTTTTGCTTCGTAACAGGTTTAAATCAAGAGAGCTGAATAAGTCTTTAGCCATACCTATCCATGAAAATTTTCTGCGCTATTAAATCTAATATACGTCAGTCAGTTAGATTAGTCAGCGAGGTTCTCTGGATTTATGCTGGCGACTATTGCCCTAAGCGGTGAGGGCGGCTCTCACATCAGATATCTTACTCGCATCTGTCACTGGGATCTGATAATCATCAATATTATCACTGCCCATTTGAGCACTTGAGTTGTTTTCCATTAGACTCGGCCTTGTCGATTTACCTGAAAGGTGAAGAGCAGGTACTTGGGTAGCGCTTTGAATCATTTTGGCATTCGCAGCGTTAACGCCAGCCCCCGCCATGATATCAATTCGTCCATCGGCTTGTTTGACCATTGCAGCCAATACATCGATACCTTGCTCAGCATTAGCAGCAAGCCCTGATGTCAGGACTCTTTCGCATCCAAGTGTAATGATTTGTTCTAATGCTGCTTGGAAATCAGAGCTTTGATCGATGGCTCTGTGGAAGGTAATCCCAAGCTTTAACGAGTGCGCTTTGTCAGCCAGTTGTTGCATCTTTGGCATATCAATACTTCCGTTCGGCGCTAACACACCAAGCACGACCCCATCCAATCCTGCATTTGCGCAAGCTTCAATATCTTCAAGCATACAGAGCATATCGTCGTTATCGAAAATGAAGTCGCCTTGTCTTGGGCGTATCATAGCGTAGACCGGAACCGACGAAACTATTGCCGCTTGTTTCATCATTCCGAAGCTTGGAGTTAATCCGCCAAGTGCTAATGAAGAGCAAAGCTCAATTCGATTCGCGCCACCAGATAGTGCGGTATGAAGAGATTCTAAGTTATCGATACAGACTTCAATTTCGGTGTTCATCGTGTTTATCCGTTCAAAAAGATACTGATGAAATAATAGCAATCTAGGTGTGATTCTGAATAGATGGGGATAAGGGAAAATAGAGGTAAAGTTTAGGTTTATCGCTACCTCAATTATCTATTACAAGAGTCAGTCTAGGGGAGCGAGGAGGGGGAAAACAAAAAGCCCGAAGCGTTAACTTCGGGCTTTTAATAGGACTTTACTTCTTAACTGATTGGCGGTGCGCTTTGCGCTATTAGCTTATGCTTTATGTCTCTTTAAAGAGAGTCTTCCAACCATTAACCCGCGTTGAGTTCGGGCTTAAGAGGTAATTACTTGCTTAGGTCGTCAGCGTGCTCAGATAGGAATGCTGCAACACCTTTTGGAGATGCGTCCATACCTGATTTACCTTCTTCCCATTGTGCAGGACAAACTTCACCGTTCTTCTCGTGGAAGTTTAGTGCGTCTACCATGCGTAGCATTTCGTCGATGTTACGACCTAGTGGAAGATCGTTAACTACTTGGTGACGTACAAGGCCGTCAGCGTCGATTAGGAAAGAACCACGGAAAGCAACGCCTGCTTCTGGGTGCTCAACATCGTATGCTTTGCAGATCTCGTGCTTAACGTCAGCAATTAGAGGGTATTTAACTTGACCAATACCGCCATCAGCGATAGCAGTGTTACGCCATGCGTTGTGAGAGAATTGAGAATCGATAGAAACACCGATTACTTCAACGCCTTTAGCTTGGAAATCTTCAAGACGGTTGTCGAAAGCGATTAGCTCTGAAGGACAAACGAAAGTGAAGTCTAGTGGGTAGAAGAAAACTACAGCTTTCTTACCTTTAGTGAATTCTGCGAAGTTGAAGTTATCAACGATCTCACCGTTACCTAGAACAGCTGCTGCAGTAAAGTCAGGGGCTTGACGACCTACTAGTACCATTTTGGAATCTCCTAAAAAATTAGTTGGCCCAACACATCTTTGTTTGGGCTCCGTTTCTACGGGACAAACTATAGTACAATCGGTACTATAGAAAAAAGCGAATTAAATAGATTAAGTTAATCGAAAAAAGCGATAAGCTTATTCTTTGTCCTGTCCTTAGGTCGAATGACCTTTACCTAACTTATCCTACTCATATTACAAAGTAATTTCATGAATAAATGGCCAAGTCTTAAGCAACTTCACTATCTTGTTACTCTTCACGAAACTCGTCATTTCAGTGATGCCGCAGATCGCTGTTTCGTCAGTCAATCTACGCTAAGTAAAGGCATTCAAAACCTAGAAGAGCTGATTGGTTGCCCGCTTTATGAGAAGAAAGATAAAAAGAGCCCGCTAGTTTTCACGCAAGCAGGTGAGCTGGTGGTCAAGCACGGTCGAGAGCTACTAGCGAAAGGACAAGATCTCGTAGAGCTTGGAAATCTATGTAACGGGGATGCGATGCAAGGGCAGCTGCGAGTCGGGTGTATTCCTACTATAGCGCCGTTCCTTTTGTGCGATTTGGTACAGGAAGCCAACCAGCGCTTTCCACAATTAAATTTGCTGTTACGTGAAGACACAACGACCAACCTATTGGCTGCGCTGCGTCATGGAGACTTAGATGTGCTGATTCTGGCTTTGCCTGTCGATATCGACAATATGGAAAGCCAAGTTGTTGGGCAAGACCCTTTCCGGATGGTGATCAGTCGCAATCAAGCTGATGGTATTCGCGTTCCGATTAAATACGATGACCTGCCAGACGAATCTGTATTTTTGTTGGAGAACGAGCATTGCTTAACCGAGCATGCTGTGTCGGCTTGTAAGTTAACGGATAAAGAGAAGATCAACCCGTTCACTGCGACGAGCCTTCACACATTGGTGCAAATGGTGGCCAATGGTTTAGGAACCACCTTTATTCCGCAAATGGCGATCGACCACGGTTTATTGGAAAACCAGAATCTCGTTGTGATCGATCCTCCTGGTCAGCAGGCCTACCGAGATATTGGCCTTGTCTGGCGACCAAGCTCTTCGCGTCGTGAGACATTCCATCAATTAGCGGATGTGGTATCTGAGCTTCTATAATAATCCGCTGCGACAACAATCCCTCTGAGCGGCTGAATTGGCCGCTCTTCTTTATATCAATTCCGAGCGTTACTCTACTTCTGCTTCTTCTGGCTCTACTTCTTCTTGCAGCTCCAGTAAATTGATCGCTATCGTGACAAAATCGCTGTCTGTAATAATGCCTACTAGTTCGTGGTTTTCTACGACAGGTAAACAGCCCACTTTATGTTTCTGCATGTAGATAGCCGATTCTTTTAATCCTGCACGCGGCTCTACCGACATAACACTTTTGTGCATGATGTCGTTGAGGGGAGTAGCAAGAGTAAAAGATTGAGCTTGTGGGATGTTTTGTAGGCTGGATTCTTGAGCGGCGAGAACGTCTCGTTGTGTGACGACACCTAGTAGTTGCCTGTCGGAATCGACGACCGGAATATGGCGGATATCAAGTGCTTCCATCATGTGCTTAGCATCGGCCAGTGAGTGTGAGCGCAATAGGGTATGAGGGTTGCGAGTCATCATATCTTCAACCTTGATCATACGAACCTCCTTCTTTTTTATTTGTTGCTATTACTATAGTTTTTTATCCAAAAAATAACTGAGATCTGACGCATTCTTGGGTGAGTTTTATGCAACTAATTCTTTAGCTTGAGGAGGTGAATCAGTCGCATTATTTTACGCCTCTTTACAATAATCCAGTGCTGTAAACCTTGCTATTGCGGCTCGTGTGCCTATACTAGCCCACTGCGAAATTTTTAGTCGTGTTTGCGATGTGTTTCTGGTAACGATTGACTTACCGTAACGATTATCCAGCAACTACGATTTATGATTCGTCAACGGCACAAATCTCATCAACTAAGACAAGACTAGACACATGCAAGTTTCAGATTTTCACTTTGACCTACCAGATGAACTCATTGCTCGCTACCCTCAAGAGGAGCGTACAGCAAGCCGCCTGCTTAAATTAGATGGCAACAGCGGTAACCTAGCTGATGGTTCGTTTAAAGACGTTTTAGACTTGGTTGAGCCAGGCGATCTTGTTGTTTTCAATAACACTCGAGTGATTCCAGCTCGTGTATTTGGTCGCAAGGCATCAGGCGGTAAGCTTGAAGTGCTGGTTGAACGTATGCTTGATGAGAAAAGCATTCTTGCGCATGTTCGTTGTTCTAAATCACCGAAGCCGGGTACCAAGTTGTTCCTTGGTGAGAACGATGAATATGAAGCTGAAATGGTGGCGCGTCACGATGCGTTATTCGAAATCCATTTCACATCTGATCAAAGCGTTTTAGAGATTCTTAACAGTGTTGGTCACATGCCACTGCCTCCTTACATCGATCGTCCTGATGAAGATGCAGATAAAGAGCGCTACCAGACTGTCTATAATGAAAAGCCAGGTGCGGTTGCAGCGCCAACAGCAGGCCTTCACTTTGATGACAAGCTAATGGCTGACATGAAAGAAAAAGGTGTTGAGTTTGCTTACGTGACGCTTCATGTTGGTGCTGGTACGTTCCAGCCAGTAAAAGTTGATAATATTAACGATCACCACATGCATGCTGAGTACGTTGAAGTGCCGCAAGAAGTGGTTGACGCCGTAGCTGCAGCAAAAGCCCGTGGCGGCCGTATTATTGCTGTTGGTACAACATCAGTACGCTCACTAGAAAGTGCAGCTCAAGATGCATTGAAGAAAGGCACTGAGCTCGTTCCTTTCTTTGGTGATACAGAAATCTTCATCTTCCCTGGCTATGAATACCAGTTGGTGGATTGCTTGATTACCAACTTCCACTTGCCAGAATCAACACTGATTATGTTGGTGAGTGCATTTGCAGGTTACGACAACGTGATGGGCGCATACGATCACGCAGTGAAGAGCGAATATCGTTTCTTCAGCTACGGTGATGCCATGTTCATCAATAAGAAAACAAGCTAATTTAAGCTAGTTATAAACGATATACATTAGAATTTACGGGTGCTAGCAGTAAGCTAGGAGTCGGGCAGGGTGTCTGTCTAATCTCTCGCAAGGAATACGCGACCGCTCCTCATAGAACCCACTAGACTGAACTTTTGTTTGGCCTAAGGTTCTGAATTAACAGTCAGATTGTTTCTCTGGCATATTGGAGGCTTCGTGAAATTAAAATACGAACTTAAAAAAACTAATAGCGGCGCACGTCGTGGTCAACTTCAGTTTGAACGCGGTACCGTTGAAACCCCAGCATTCATGCCTGTAGGTACTTACGGTACTGTTAAAGGTATGACACCTGAAGAAGTAAAAGACACAGGTGCTGAAATCCTATTAGGTAACACATTCCACCTATGGCTACGTCCTGGTCAAGAAATCATGAAAATGCACGGTGACCTGCACGATTTCATGAACTGGCACGGTCCTATCCTGACTGATTCAGGCGGCTTTCAAGTATTCAGCCTAGGTGCAATGCGTAAAATCACTGAAGAGGGTGTTCATTTCCGTAACCCTGTAAACGGTGACAAGATCTTCATGGACGCTGAGAAGTCTATGGAAATCCAAAAAGATTTAGGTTCAGACATCGTAATGATCTTCGATGAGTGTACGCCTTACCCTGCGACACACAAAGAAGCAAAAGACTCAATGGAGATGTCTCTTCGTTGGGCTGAGCGTTCACGTAACCACTTCGACAAACTTGAAAACCCGAACTCACTGTTCGGTATCGTTCAAGGTGGCGTGTACGAAGACCTTCGTGATGTATCCGTTAAAGGCCTAACAGAAATTGGTTTTGACGGTTACGCAGTAGGTGGCCTAGCAGTAGGCGAACCAAAAGAAGATATGCACCGCATTCTTGAGCACACATGTCCTCAACTGCCAGAAGATAAGCCACGTTACCTAATGGGCGTAGGCAAACCGGAAGACTTGGTTGAAGGTGTTCGCCGTGGTATCGACATGTTTGACTGTGTAATGCCAACGCGAAATGCACGTAACGGCCACCTGTTTGTGACTGAAGGTGTGATCAAGATCCGTAATGCGAAGCATAAAACCGATACAACACCACTAGATTCAGAGTGTGACTGTTACACTTGTAAGAACTACAGCAAGTCGTACTTACACCATTTGGATCGTTGTAACGAAATCCTAGGTGCTCGACTGAACACGATTCATAACCTGCGTTTCTACCAACGAGTAATGTCAGACATTCGTCAGTCTATCGATGAAGACCGCTTTGAAGAGTTCGTTGCAGAGTTCTACGCAAGAATGGGGCGTGAAGTGCCACCACTAGGTAAAGAATCTTAGTATTTCTTTTTTGCGAGCCCTATCTCTCTTCCGAGTGATGGGGCTTGAAAATAAAGGGATGCGACCCAATTAGACAAACAATTACGAAAATATAAATAGAGGATGTTTTAAATGTTTATTTCTCAAGCTCACGCAGCAGCAGAAGGTGCACCAGCAGGCGGCGGTTTCGAAATGCTTATCATGCTAGGTATGTTCGCTGTGATCTTCTACTTCATGATCTACCGTCCACAAGCTAAGCGTGTTAAAGAGCACAAGAACCTTATGTCTTCTATGGGCAAAGGTGATGAAGTTCTTACAAGCGGCGGCCTAATTGGCAAGATCACTAAGATTGCAGAAGACAGCGACTACGTTGCTATCGAACTGAATGCAAACAACGAAGTAGTTATCAAGAAAGACTTCGTTACAGCAGTGCTACCAAAAGGTACTCTGAAATCTCTATAAACAGCTAGAGGATCCTCGCTGTGCTAAACCGTTACCCGTTATGGAAGTACCTGATGGTGGTGTTTACTATCGCCATCGCTGCGTTGTACGCACTTCCGAATATATACGGTGAAGATCCGGCAGTTCAAGTTACAGGGGCGCGCGGCGCCTCTGTAGATATGTCTACGCTGGATGCTGTCACCAATGCTCTTGAAGCTGAAAACCTTTCTACTAAATCCGTTGCTCTAGAAAACGGTTCCATTCTTGTTCGCTTTAACGATACAGACTCTCAAATTAGTGCTCGTGATGTCATCACTGAAGCATTAGATGAAGACGTAATCGTTGCTTTAAACTTAGCTGCTTCAACTCCTGATTGGCTTGAATCTATTGGTGCTGCACCAATGAAGCTTGGTCTTGACCTACGTGGTGGTGTTCACTTCTTGATGGAAGTGGATATGGACGCTGCGATGCAAAAGCTGGTTGGCCAACAAGAAGAAGCGTTCCGTAGCGAACTTCGTGAAGAAAAAATCCGTTACCGTGCAATTCGCCCATCTGGTAAAGATGCGGTTGAAGTGATTCTACGTAACGCCGAGCAGCTTGCTGAAGCGAAATCGCTACTGCAATCTAAGCACCAAGACATGACGTTTGTAGATTCTGAATCTAATGGTCGTTTTTCTTTGGTTGCTAGCTTCACAGAGGCTCGTCTTCAAGAAATCCGCAACTATGCGGTAGAGCAAAACATTACCATTCTACGTAACCGTGTTAACGAACTTGGTGTTGCTGAACCTTTGGTTCAACGTCAAGGCTCTAGCCGTATCGTAGTGGAATTGCCTGGTGTTCAAGACACGGCTCGCGCTAAAGAAATTCTTGGTGCTACCGCGACGCTTGAGTTCCGTGAAGTGGATAGCAGTGCTGACTTAGCCGCTGCCGCTTCTGGTCGTGCCCCTGCGGGTAGCGAAATCAAGCAAGATCGTGATGGTCGTCCTGTGGTACTTAAGAAGCGCGTTATTCTAGGCGGCTCAAGTATTACTGATGCAAGCTCAAGTGTTGATGAATATGGTCGTCCTCAAGTTAACATCTCGCTAGACAGCGAAGGTGGTAGCAAGATGTCTGCATTCTCTCGTCAGAATATCGGTAAGCTAATGGCAACGGTATTTGCAGAGTACAAAGACAGCGGTCGTAAAACACCGGAAGGTCGAGTTATCTTAAGTAAGCACGAAGAAGTGATTAACCAAGCGACGATTCAATCTGCGCTAGGCCGTAACTTCCGTATTACTGGTATTGACTCAACGGCTGAAGCTCATAACTTGGCACTTCTACTGCGTGCTGGTGCGTTGATTGCGCCTATCTCGATTGTAGAAGAACGTACGATTGGTCCATCTATGGGTCAGCAAAACATCGATATGGGTATCATGGCGATGGTTTGGGGTATGGCTGCTGTAATGCTGTTTACGCTGCTTTACTACCGTAGCTTTGGTCTGATTGCGAACGTTGCGCTAATGGCTAACTTGGTGTTGATTATCGGTGTTATGTCGATGATTCCGGGGGCTACCATGACCCTACCGGGTATTGCCGGTATCGTATTAACGGTCGGTATGGCGGTTGATGCGAACGTTCTGATCTTTGAGCGTATACGTGAAGAGCTTCGAGATGGACGCAGTCCACAACAAGCTATTCACCAAGGTTACGCGAACGCATTCAGCACAATCGCCGATGCCAACATCACCACACTACTAACAGCAATCATTCTATTTGCTGTGGGTACGGGTGCTATCAAAGGCTTCGCGGTAACGCTGTCTATCGGTATCTTGACTTCAATGTTTACAGCTATTGTCGGAACACGTTGTATCGTGAACCTGATGTATGGCGGCAAACGCGTTAAAAAACTGTCGATCTAAGGCTAGGAATTAATATGTTTCAGATTCTAAAAGCAGACAAAATGATCGACTTTATGCGTTGGTCAAAGGTTGCCTTTGTTTTTTCTATCTTGATGATTGGTACTGCTATCTTCACCCTAACAACGAAATCGTTGAACTGGGGTCTAGATTTTACTGGCGGTACTCTGATTGAAGTTGGTTTTGAACAACCGGCACACCTTCCTGATATTCGTAGTGCACTAGAAGCCGAAGGCTTTGGTGATGCTACGGTACAGAACTTCGGTTCAGCTCGTGATGTGATGGTTCGTTTACGTCCACGTGATGGCGTAGCGGGCGAAACGCTTGGTAACCAAATCCTTTCTGCTATTGAGAATGGTACTGGTGAGCAAGTTGAAATGCGTCGTATCGAGTTCGTTGGTCCTAACGTGGGTGACGAATTAACAGAAGCGGGTGGCCTTGCTATCCTAGTTTCTCTTATCTGTATATTGATCTACGTATCAGTGCGATTTGAATGGCGTTTGGCTGCGGGTGCAGTATTAGCACTGGCGCATGACGTTATCATCACTCTGGGTGTGTTCTCTCTAATGCAAATTGAGGTCGACCTTACCATCGTAGCAGCCTTGCTAACGGTCGTCGGTTACTCCCTCAACGATACCATTGTTGTATTCGACCGTATTCGTGAGAACTTCCGTAAGATGCGTAAGGGTGAAGCGCCTGAAGTACTGAACAGCTCAATCACACAAACATTGAGCCGTACATTGATCACTTCTGGTACCACGTTATTCGTAGTTATCGCACTGTTCGTTCAGGGCGGCGCTATGATCCACGGCTTCGCGACTGCACTTTTATTGGGTATTACGGTTGGTACTTACTCTTCTATCTACGTTGCATCTGCACTGGCTATGAAGTTAGGTATTACGCGTGAACACCTAATGCCACCACAAGTGGACAAAGAAGGTGAAGAGTTTGACGAGATGCCTTAGGCCTTGGCTTAATAAGTTTCGCTAAACCAAAAAAACCGCTAGGCAACTAGCGGTTTTTTTACGTCTGTATTCTAGGGAAGCTCAATACAATTTAGCGTTGAAGTATGTTGAACTTCATTTCACTAAGAGACATCCTGAACGTATCTCGTATCGCAGATACAAAAAAGCCTCGCTATAGCTATATAGCGAGGCTTTGGAATTTTTATGCGCCCTTAAAATAGGGAGCGTTAACGTAAGGTCTGAATTACTTCAGCATACCTTCGTTAGCGTTCTCACGAACGTGCTTAAGAATAGACTTAACACCACGTGCGCTTGAAGCAACAACATTACCAGAAGTCATGTAATCAGTACCGCCAGCAAAGTCAGTCATGATAGCACCAGCTTCACGAGCGATTAGATCGCCAGCTGCTAGATCCCATGGCTTAAGGCCAAGTTCTAGGTAACCATCAACACGGCCAGCTGCTAGGTAACATAGGTCAAGAGCAGGAGAACCTGTACGACGGAAATCAGCACAGTCGATGAATAGACCAGAGATGATCTTCATGAAAGATTCAGAGTGTTGTTTTTGCTTGAATGGGAAACCAGTCGCTAGAACAGTACCTTGAAGGTCTTTTAGTTGAGTAACACGCATACGAGCGTTGTTAAGTTGAGCGCCAGCGCCACGTTGAGCTGTGAATAGCTCGTTTAGCATTGGGTCATAAACACAAGCAACTTCTGTACGACCGTTCATGCGAACAGCGATAGATACAGAGAAGTGAGGGAAACCTTTTACAAAGTTGTTGGTGCCATCCAGTGGGTCAACGATCCATTGTACATCAGAGTCTTTACCTTCAGTCAGGCCTTTCTCTTCAGAAATAATGCTGTGCTCTGGGTAAGATGCTTTGATTGTCTCAATGATCATATACTCAGCTTCTTGAGCAATGTTAGTAACGTAATCGTTGTTACCTTTTAGAGACGATTCGATCTTATCAGTTGTTTCTAGAGATTTAGCAATATGGTTGCCAGCTTTACGCGCAGCGCGTATCGCAATGTTTAGCATTGGATGCATATGGTTTTTCCCACAAGATGTTAAAGAACAATTTAAAGCGGCGGCGAGTATACCAAAGTTTTACCAAAAGGGAAGTGGTTATTTTTTGAACTCTTGGTTTCACATTACGCGAAGGGTCTGACCATTTTACTTTGCTATGTGTTAATATCTCGCGATTATTTTTAAAGTGGTGTCATATAGCATGTTAGACAATGTAAAAGTCGTTCTGGTTGGTACGTCTCATTCGGGAAATATCGGATCAGCAGCTCGCGCAATGAAAGTGATGGGTTTGAGTCAATTAGTTCTTGTAGACCCTCAATGTGAAGTTGACGAGCAGACCTTAGCACTGGCTGCGGGTGCAGGTGACATCGCAGAAAACGCGACCATCGTTTCTACATTAGACGAAGCCGTAAAAGACTGTGGTTTGGTGGTTGGTTCGAGTGCACGTTCACGTACGCTTGAATGGCCAATGCTTGAGCCTCGTGAGTGTGGACAAAAGTTTGCGATTGAAGGTCAAAAGCACCCAGTCGCATTAGTGTTCGGCCGTGAACGTACTGGCTTGACTAACGATGAGCTTCAGAAGTGCCACTTCCATGTATGTATCCCAGCTAACCCTGAATACAGCTCGCTAAACCTAGCAATGGCAGTGCAGACTCTGAGCTACGAAGTGCGTGTAGCTCACCTTGATATGGTCGCTAGCCAATATCAGCCACAGCAACAAGATGAGTACCCTCGTCACGAAGAACTAGAAATGTTCTATGAGCACCTTGAAAAAGTGATCATTGATACCCAATTTATCTCTAAGGATAAGCCAGGTCAGGTGATGAATAAACTACGTCGTCTGTTCAGTCGAGCTCGTCCAGAGTTGCAAGAGATCAACACTCTACGCGGCATTTTGACTTCAATTGAGAAGAGCAAAAACGACAAATAAAACCCGCACAAACCCTAAGGGTGAATACCTGACTAAAATAGTCAACTAAATACTTGACCAATTTAGTCGGGTATGGGAAGATTCCAACCACATAAACAATGTGGATTCGGTGTGATATGAAACTTACATCTAAAGGAAGATATGCGGTAACAGCTATGCTAGATGTAGCACTGCATTCGCAAAAAAGCCCAGTTCCTCTGGCTGATATTTCAGAGCGACAGGGCATCTCATTATCTTACTTAGAACAGCTATTTTCTAAGTTACGTAAAGCTGGCTTAGTTGCTAGTGTTCGTGGTCCTGGCGGTGGTTACCGTTTAGGTGCTGAAGCGAGCGACATCGCTGTCGGAACTGTAATTGCTGCAGTAGACGAATCAGTTGATGCAACTAAGTGTCACGGTCGAGCAGATTGCCAAGGTGGTAGTCGTTGTTTAACTCACACTCTTTGGCGTGATTTAAGCTCCCGAATCAGCAGCTTCTTAAATGACATTACGCTCGGTGAGCTAATGAAAGATAACGAAGTTTTAGAGATTTCTGATCGTCAAGATATCGATCTTGCGGTTAATAATGGTTTTGCACATAAAAATACGAGCACTACAACGATTAGTGCAGCACCTCACGGTGTTAATGCCCGCTCTTAGCGGTCAGTTTTTACATTGGAGTAGAAAATGAAACTGCCTATTTACTTTGACTATTCAGCTACATGCCCAGTCGATCCACGTGTTGCTGAAAAAATGGTTCAGTGCATGACGATGGACGGTAACTTCGGTAACCCTGCATCTCGTTCACACCGTTACGGCTGGCAGGCAGAAGAATCAGTAGATAATGCTCGTGAGCAAATTGCCGATCTACTAAATGCAGACCCACGTGAGATTGTTTTCACGTCAGGTGCTACAGAGTCAGACAACCTTGCTATCAAAGGTGCAGCGCACTTTTACGAGAAGAAAGGTAAGCACGTAATCACGTGTAAAACAGAACATAAAGCGGTTCTTGATCCATGTCGCCAACTAGAGCGTGAAGGTTTTGAGGTGACTTACCTTGAGCCTGAAGCAAACGGCATCATTGATTTAGACAAGCTACAAGCAGCAATGCGTGAAGATACGGTTCTTGTTTCTATCATGCACGTAAACAACGAGATTGGTGTAATCCAAGATATCTCTGCAATCGGCGAATTATGTCGTTCACGCAAGATCATCTTCCACGTTGATGCGGCTCAGTCTGCGGGTAAAATCCCACTAGATGTAAAAGAGATGAAAGTTGACCTTATCTCTCTTTCTGCACACAAAGCATACGGCCCTAAAGGCATTGGTGCTTTGTACGTTCGTCGTAAGCCACGTATTCGTCTTGAAGCACAGATGCACGGTGGAGGTCACGAACGTGGTTTCCGTTCTGGTACGCTTGCTACTCACCAAATCGTGGGTATGGGTGAAGCTTTTGCTGTCGCTAAACAAGACATGCAGAAAGATTACGATCACGCACTAGCACTTCGTGAGCGCCTATTGAAAGGTGTTCAAGATCTAGAAGCGGTAACCGTAAACGGCGACCTAGACCAACGTGTACCACACAACCTAAACGTGAGCTTCGCTTTCGTTGAAGGTGAGTCTCTGCTTATGTCTCTAAAAGACCTAGCAGTATCATCAGGTTCTGCATGTACATCAGCAAGCCTCGAGCCTTCATACGTTCTACGTGCTCTTGGTCTGAACGATGAACTGGCACACAGCTCAGTACGTTTCTCATTCGGCCGTTTCACAACGGAAGAAGAAATCGACTACGCGATTGCACAAATTCGTGTAGCGGTAAACAAATTACGCGACATGTCTCCTCTATGGGATATGTATAAAGAAGGGATTGATTTGAACACTGTTGAGTGGGCTCATCACTAATCTCACGGAAATAGAGGATTCGAGGTAACTATCATGGCATATAGCGAAAAAGTAATTGATCACTACGAAAACCCACGTAACGTAGGTTCGTTTGATAAAGAAGACCCAAGTGTAGGTAGCGGCATGGTTGGCGCACCAGCTTGTGGTGACGTAATGAAACTGCAAATCAAGGTAACGCCAGAAGGTATTATCGAAGATGCAAAATTCAAAACTTACGGCTGCGGTAGCGCAATTGCTTCTAGCTCACTAGTCACTGAGTGGGTTAAAGGTAAAAGTATTGATGAAGCAGCAGCTATCAAAAACTCTGAAATCGCAGAAGAGCTAGAGTTGCCACCAGTGAAAGTGCACTGTTCAATTCTTGCTGAAGATGCAATCAAAGCAGCAGTTGCGGATTACAAAAAGAAGCGTTAATCGTTTCATTAAGTAATCACAAAAAATAAGCAATATTTGGGAGCATCCTTTGTGCTCCCCCTGAGTTCTCAATTTATATAAAACACAAGGTTGTAGTATGGCCATCACCATGACAGATACGGCAGCAAGCCGAGTTCAAGCTTTCCTAGATAACCGAGGTAAAGGTATCGGGTTGCGCTTAGCGGTAAAAACTACTGGCTGTTCGGGCATGGCGTATGTACTGGAATTCGTTGATGAGCTTAACGAAGAAGACGAAGTGTTTGAGCATTCAGGTGTTAAGGTCATCATTGATCCAAAGAGCCTAGTTTACCTAGACGGTACTGAGCTTGATTACGTAAAAGAAGGCCTAAACGAAGGTTTTGAATTCAACAACCCTAACGCGAAAGGCGAATGTGGTTGTGGTGAGAGCTTCAACGTATAAACGCTTCAATCGTTAAGCGTTTATAGTGAGCGAAGAATAAAATTAGGCTCTGATTGAAGAGCCTAAACTTAGGACCACCGTTACATGAATCATTTCGAATTATTTGGGCTACCACTTCAGTTTCAACTGGATGGTAGCCTTCTTTCTTCTCAGTTTAGAGATCTGCAACGCCAATTCCACCCTGATAAATTTGCCACTGCTTCTGAGCGTGATCGCCTATTAGCCGTGCAAAAAGCTGCGCAAATTAACGATGCGTACCAGGTGTTGAAGAATCCAATCAGTCGAGCTGAATACCTGTTAGTGCAACATGGTGAGGATATTCGCGGCGAGCAGCAGACCCTGCAAGATCCTATGTTCCTGATGGAGCAAATGGAATTGCGTGAAGAGCTTGAAGACATCGCCGACAGTTCTGATCCTGAAGATGCTTTGTTTGCATTTGAAGGAAAGGTTAGCAAAATGTATAAACAACAATTAAGCGCTATCCAACAAGAACTCGACAGTGAGGCTTGGTTAGAAGCTGCAGACCGAGTAAGAAAGCTTAAGTTTATTGCAAAATTAAAGAATGAAATCGAGTTAGTTGAAGATCGTCTGATCGGCTAGTTCGTATAACAAGGACACATCCATGGCACTACTTCAGATTGCAGAACCAGGGCAAAGCGCCGCTCCTCACCAGCACAAGCTTGCTGTGGGTATTGATTTAGGTACAACAAACTCATTGGTTGCGGCAGTGCGCAGTGGTGAGGCGAGCACACTGGTTGATCAACAAGGTCGCAGTATTCTTCCTTCCGTTGTTCACTATACGTCAGAGTCGTACACGACTGGTGATGAAGCTCGTGCAAATGCACAGACTGATCCTAAAAATACCATTATCTCAGTTAAGCGACTAATCGGTCGTTCATTGTCAGATATCCAACAGCGATACCCGTCTCTGCCATATCAGTTTGAAGAAAGTGATAATGGTCTGCCTATGATTCGCACAGAACAAGGCAACAAGAACCCAATTCAAGTATCTGCAGACATTCTGCGAGCGCTAGGTCAACGTGCTGAGTCTACATTAGGTGGTGAGCTATCTGGTGCTGTGATTACCGTTCCTGCGTACTTTGATGATGCCCAGCGTGCAGGTACGAAAGACGCGGCGCAACTTGCTGGTCTCCACGTGTTACGTCTTCTTAATGAACCGACTGCCGCTGCGATTGCTTACGGCCTGGATTCAGGTAAAGAAGGGGTAATTGCTGTTTATGACTTAGGTGGCGGTACGTTTGATATCTCTATCCTACGCCTATCTAAAGGTGTCTTCGAAGTTTTAGCAACAGGTGGTGACTCTGCATTAGGCGGCGACGACTTTGACCATTTAGTTGCGGATCATTTCCAAGAACAAATGGGCTTATCAGAGCTAACAGCAGAACAGAATCGTATTCTTCTAGATGCCGCAACAGAAGCGAAGATTGGCTTATCTGAAGCGGAAAGCGTTGATGTTGACGTACTCGATTGGTCTGGTTCATTAACTCGTGAAGAGTTTGAAGAGATCATCAAACCGCTCGTTAAGAAAACACTGCTTTCATGCCGTCGTGCACTAAAAGATGCGGAAGTTGATACAGATGAAGTTCTAGAAGTCGTGATGGTCGGCGGTTCAACTCGCACATTACTTGTACGTGAAATGGTCGGTGACTTCTTTGGTCGTACGCCACTAACCAGCATTAACCCTGATGAAGTGGTTGCAATTGGCGCATCGATTCAAGCGGATATCTTAGTGGGTAATAAGCCTGACTCTGAAATGCTACTACTGGACGTTATCCCTCTGTCTCTTGGTATCGAAACCATGGGCGGCTTGGTCGAAAAGATCATTCCTCGTAACACCACGATCCCTGTTGCTCGCGCACAAGAATTTACCACGTTCAAAGACGGTCAAACTGCAATGACAGTACACACCGTGCAAGGCGAACGTGAGATGGTTGACGACTGTCGTTCACTGGCTAGATTTGCTCTGAAAGGCATCCCGCCGATGACAGCAGGTGCAGCTCATATTCGTGTTACTTACCAAGTGGATGCTGATGGCCTGCTATCGGTTACCGCAATGGAGAAGAGCACTGGCGTTCAAGCTGAAATCCAAGTTAAGCCTTCTTACGGTCTAAGCGACAACGAAGTGGCTAGCATGCTGAAAGATTCGATGACGTTTGCAAAAGAAGACATGCAAGCGCGTGCTCTTGCTGAGCAACGCGTAGAAGCGGATCGCGTTATCGAAGGCCTTATCGCTGCAATGCAAGCCGACGGTGACGAGCTACTTGATGAGCAAGGCAAACAACAACTTGTTCAAGCGATTGAAGCACTGATTGAAGTGCGTAATGGCGACAACGCTGATGCCATTGAACTAGAAATTAAGAATACCGACA
Organism: Vibrio sp. 10N.261.55.C5; assembly: GCF_041470505.1. Lineage (NCBI taxonomy): Bacteria > Pseudomonadati > Pseudomonadota > Gammaproteobacteria > Vibrionales > Vibrionaceae > Vibrio > Vibrio sp. 10N.261.55.C5. The sequence continues at coordinate 57,857 of NZ_JBFRMS010000002.1, read as the reverse complement.
AAGCGAGCCAAGACTTTGCTTCTCGTCGTATGGATAAATCAATTCGTGCTGCACTGTCAGGTCAGTCAGTCGATAATATTTAATAGTTAGAGAATAGATAAACATGCCAAAGATTATTGTTTTACCTCACGAAGATCTATGTCCAGAAGGCGCTGTTTTAGAAGCAAAAACTGGTGAGACGGTTCTTGATGTTGCATTGAAGGCCGGTATTGGTATTGAACACGCATGTGAAAAATCGTGTGCATGTACAACATGTCACGTTGTGATTCGTGAAGGTTTTGATTCTTTAGAAGAGAGTGATGATCTAGAAGACGACATGCTAGATAAAGCATGGGGCTTAGAGATGGAATCTCGCTTGGGTTGCCAAGCTAAAGTGGCTGATACGGATCTTGTTGTAGAGATTCCAAAGTACACGTTGAACCTGGCTTCTGAAGACCATTAAGAACCTGTTCTCAGTCATGGCTAATACAGCGATGACTGAGAGAGTTATTGCTTAGACAAACATACTAAGAAAACTGGCCTAGAATATAGATCATAAAGGTGACAGAGCGTCGCTGATAAATATAAGGAAGTGTTATGAGCTTGAAGTGGATTGATTCGCGAGATATCGCAATTGAGCTATGTGATTTGTACCCTGATACTGATCCTAAAACGGTACGTTTTACCGATCTGCATCAATGGGTGCTAGACCTTGAAGAGTTCGACGACGAGCCTAACCACTCGAATGAAAAAATCTTAGAGGCTATTATTTTGTGCTGGATGGATGAGATGGATTAATCCTCTTGTCTAATGATTTGGTCGCGGGTTGGTATCAGTCCAATATAAAACGCAGCCAAGTTAACAATTCTTACTAAAAAAAGCGGACCTTATGGTCCGTTTTTTTATCAAAATGACATTTTCCTCCTACATAATGCTAACATCAGTGCGCTAATAAAAAATAATCAGAATCACACACTCACAGTGGTTCATGACAAGGAGAAATCATGTCTACACAGATGTCAGTATTTTTAAGTCAAGAAGCTGCCCAGCCTCAGTGGGGAGCAAGAGCTATTTTATCGTTCTCAGAAGCGGGAGCGACAATTCACATTGGTGAAGGCCACGATCTAGGCGCAGTTCAACGTGCGGGTCGTACGCTTGACGGACAAGGTATCGCATTCGTTTCACTTCGTGGTGAAGGTTGGGATCTAGAAAGCGTTTGGGCTTTCTACCAAGGCTACCGTGGACCAAAGAAAAAGAATGCATTGGAATGGGATGCACTTTCAGAAGCCGATCAAACTGAGCTTGAAGCTCGTATTCGCGCAACTGACTGGACGCGTGACATTATCAATAAAACCGCTGAAGAAGTGGCACCTCGTCAACTTGCGACAATGGCTGCAGAATACATCAAGTCAGTGGCGCCAGCGGGCACTGTTAAAGCGAAGATCGTTAAAGACAAGGATCTACTAACCGAAGGTTGGGAAGGCATCTACGCGGTCGGCCGTGGCTCTGAGCGTACATCAGCAATGCTGCAACTGGACTTCAACCCAACAGGCGATGAAAACGCACCTGTATTTGCCTGTTTAGTCGGTAAAGGTATTACGTTCGATTCGGGCGGTTACAGTATCAAGCCAGGCCAATTCATGACAGCGATGAAAGCTGACATGGGTGGCGCAGCAACGATTACTGGTGGTTTAGGTCTTGCGATTGAACGCGGTCTTAACAAGCGCATTAAGCTTATTCTATGTTGCGCAGAGAACATGATCTCTGGTCGCGCATTGAAGCTTGGCGATATCATTACCTACAAAAACGGTAAAACAGTTGAGATTATGAACACTGATGCGGAAGGTCGCTTAGTGCTAGCTGATGGCCTGATGTACGCAAGTGCACAAAGCCCTGAGCTGATCATCGACTGTGCAACGCTAACAGGCGCGGCTAAAAACGCATTAGGTAACGACTACCACGCACTATTAAGCTTCGATGATGAGTTGTCTCACCAAGCGCTAACAGCGGCAAACCAAGAGAAAGAAGGCTTATGGCCACTGCCTCTTGCTGATTTCCACCGTGGTATGTTGCCTTCAAACTTTGCTGATCTTTCAAACATCAGCACAGGCGATTACACACCGGGTGCAAGTACAGCTGCGGCATTCCTTTCTTACTTTGTAGATGACTACAAAAAAGGTTGGATTCATATGGATTGCGCGGGTACTTACCGTAAGTCAGCAAGTGACAAGTGGGCGGCAGGCGCAACGGGTATGGGCGTTCGCACACTGGCTCGTCTTCTTATCGACCAAGCAAAATAATAATAAGGGTGAGCGGTATTTTGTGCCGCTCATTCATAAAGCTCAGATCGAAAGATCTCAGTAATTTCAGTATTTAATAACAAAAAAATGAAGTGAAGGAATCCCTATGGCTCTAGAAAGAACGTTCTCAATTGTTAAGCCGGATGCAGTTAAGCGTAACCTTGTTGGTGAAATCTACCACCGTATCGAAAAAGCAGGCCTAGAAATTATTGCTGCTAAAATGGTTCGTCTTACTGAAGAGCAAGCGAGTGGCTTCTACGCTGAACATGAAGGTAAAGAGTTCTTCCCAGCTCTTAAAGAGTTTATGACTTCTGGTCCTATCATGGTTCAAGTGCTTGAAGGCGAAAACGCTATCGCTCGTTACCGTGAGCTTATGGGTAAAACAAACCCAGAAGAAGCGGCATGTGGCACTATCCGTGCTGACTACGCAATCAGCATGCGTTACAACTCAGTTCACGGCAGCGACAGCCCTGAGTCTGCAGCTCGCGAAATCGAATTCTTCTTCCCAGAATCTGAAATTTGCCCACGCCCAGCTCAATAATCGGCACTGCAAATTATTCTAAAGGCTTCACCTCGGTGAGGCCTTTTTTGTAAGTGGATTTTACGCTCTCGATAATCAATTTAGTCGTCATTCTCGAAAGCGATGAAGGAGCGTAATCGGGAATCTGTTTTTGTTATTGGAGATTCCAGATACTTCGTTCCTCAGTTCTGGAATGACGGGGAACTTTGGAGCAACCATCTCGTGGTAAATATTATCGAGCAATTGGTGATTATTTACGTCATTCCCGAAAGCGACGAAGGAGTGTAATCGGGAATCTTTGTTTAAATTGGGTAATCTCAGGCCGATAAATACAATTGTTCAAATTTTAATCGCTTAAGTTTGAATGTCTTAATAAACACAGGGTTTTACAATGCTTGTTGAAGTTGCGTAAAGCCTGTACAATTCGCGCCCTTAATTATTGTTCCGTCATTGAGAGGCATCATGACCACAGCTAAAGTCAATCTACTCGATTTTGATCGTAAAGGTCTTCGTAAATTTTTCACAGAAGAACTGAATGAGAAAGCGTTTCGAGCAGAGCAAGTGATGAAGTGGATTTATCACTTCGGTGTCGATGACTTCGAACAAATGAATAACATCAACAAAAAGTTACGTGAGAAACTTCAACGTCGCTGTGAGATTGTTGCACCTGTTGTTTCTGAAGCTCAACACTCTTCAGATGGCACAATTAAATGGGCGATGAGCGTTGGCGACCAAGACGTTGAAACGGTATACATCCCAGATGGTGACCGTGCGACGCTATGTGTATCTTCACAGGTTGGTTGTGCACTTGAATGTAAGTTCTGTTCTACAGCTCAACAAGGCTTCAACCGTAACCTAAAAGTTTCAGAGATTGTTGGCCAAATCTGGCGTGCATCTCGCGAAATCGGCCTAGAAAAAGAAACCGGTCGTCGTCCAATTACTAACGTTGTAATGATGGGTATGGGCGAGCCTCTATTGAACATGAAGAACCTAATGCCATCATTAGAAATCATGCTTGATGATCTAGGTTTCGCACTGTCTAAGCGTCGTGTAACCGTATCAACTTCTGGTGTTGTTTCTGGCCTTGACCAAATGACAGACAACATCGATGTCGCATTGGCTATTTCTCTACATGCGCCAAACGATGCACTACGTAGCCAAATCATGCCGATCAACGACCGTTGGGATATCCAAGACTTCCTAGCATCTGTTCGTCGTTACATTGCATCTTCAAATGCTAACCGCGGTAAAGTAACGGTTGAGTACGTGTTATTGGATCATGTGAATGATGATATGGACCACGCACGTGAACTTGCTGAGCTAATGAAAGAGACGCCTTGTAAGATCAACTTGATTCCATTCAACCCTTACCCGGGGTCGCCTTATAAGAAGCCAAGCAACTCTCGTATTGATCGCTTCCAAAAAACGCTGATGGAATACAACTACACAGTAACCGTTCGTAAGACTCGTGGTGATGATATTGATGCCGCGTGTGGTCAGTTAGTCGGTGATGTGATTGATAGAACCAAGCGTACTAAAATGCTTAAAGCAGCCTCTGAAGCGAACTTGATTGCCGGTGGTGTGATTGAAGTAAAAGCGGTATAAAACGCGATTAGAACCTAAACAAGCCAGAAGTCTTACTTCTGGCTTGTTGCTTTTCTGGGGTGCAGTTTTTGATTTTTTGGACTTCTTGCCCACGCTTTCTTACATTTTTCGTCAAATTTTGGACAAAACCATGAGCTGACGGTAAATTTTGTTTAAAGTGTTTTTGCCTTGTAATGGCATTAGCTTATGATTAACTAATCTTAAATTAATTTAAGTGCTCGCTTGCTACTGATCATCAATATGTCTATTTAGGTTGGCTACTTGATAAACTAGCTTCCTGAGAAGGTCATCCATAACAAATGAATGATGTTCGCCTTTAAGGGTTGATGATTTAGATAGCAGGAAAAATTCCACATAACGTGGGTTGTTAGATTGAGCTTAAACGACAATAAGAAAACGCTCTCCTCAACCTGCGATAATACTTTAGAAGTTCACTCTCTATGAACACAGAACAAGATACACAAACGCAAGAAACCGTAGCTCCAGCTTTGGAAGCGGGAACGCTGCTTAAGAACAAACGAGAATCTCTTGGTTTAACGCAAAAGCAGATTTCTGATCGCTTGAAACTTCGCGTTACGCTGATCCAACAAATTGAAGAAAACCAATTCGAGTCAGATCAAGTGGCGACGTTTATGCGTGGCTATATTCGTTCATACGCGAAATACGTCAATCTTGACGAAAAAGTCGTATTGAGTGCGCTGCATCATGCCGGTGATGCTCAGCATCAAGAGCAAGAAATGTTGAGCTTTTCTCGTAAGACCAAAACCGAGAAGCACAACAGCCGTATTATGATCCTGACTTGGAGTATTTTTGCGGTCATTGCGGGTATCTCCTCACTTTGGTGGTGGCAGAACCAACAACAAGACACCCTATCTCAATCTTTAGCGAATACTGAAAGCTCAGAAGAGCTAGCGGTAGAAGAATCACTTGCCCCTGAATTCACCTCTTTAGAAGTGATTGAAGCTGAACAAAACGAAGCGGGTGCTTCTGTTGTTGAAGGTACTGAAGGCCTTGCTGCAATAAGCGATGCGGAAGATACTTCAGGTGCTGTTACTCCAGCTGACGAAACTCCTGCACAGCAAGCAACAGAGACTGAACCAACTGCTGAAGTTACTGCTAATGCAGAAGCGGTTGAAGCTAGCACGGCTCCTGAAGCTGTGGCTAACGAGCTAGTGATGCAGTTCACCGCTGATTGCTGGATCCAAGTAAAAGATGCAACGGGTAAAACCTTGTCGACTGGCATCAAAAAAGCAGGTCAGTCGTTAAATCTATCAGGAACTGCGCCATATAAAGTGATTCTAGGTGCGCCAGAAGGCGTATCAATGACATTTGCAAGTGAACCTGTCGACCTTTCTGGGTATACTTCAGGCAAAGTAGCTAGAATAACCTTACCTTAGAGTTAATATGCAACACGAATCTCCTATTATTCGTCGCAAATCAACCCGTATTTATGTGGGTGATGTGCCGATCGGTGATGGTGCACCAATTGCTGTGCAATCCATGACCAACACAAGAACAACAGATGTAGCCGCGACCGTTGCTCAAATTAGAGCTCTGGAAAAAGTTGGCGCTGATATCGTTCGCGTATCTGTACCGACTATGGATGCAGCTGAAGCCTTTAAGCTAATCAAGCAGCAGGTCTCTGTTCCTTTGGTTGCTGATATTCACTTCGACTACCGTATCGCACTTAAAGTGGCGGAATACGGCGTTGACTGTCTGCGTATCAACCCAGGTAACATCGGTAACGAAAGCCGTATCCGCTCAGTTGTTGATTGTGCACGTGATATGAATATTCCGATTCGTATTGGTGTTAACGGCGGTTCTCTTGAGAAAGAGATCCAAGAGAAATACACAGAACCTACAGCAGAAGCGCTTGTTGAATCAGCAATGCGTCATGTAGATATCCTAGACCGTCTGAACTTTGATCAATTCAAAGTCAGCGTGAAGGCTTCTGATGTATTCCTTGCTGTCGGTTCTTACCGTTTGCTGGCTAAGCAGATTGATCAACCTCTCCACCTTGGTATTACCGAAGCGGGTGGTGCGCGTGCAGGCTCTGTGAAGTCAGCGGTAGGTTTAGGTATGCTTCTTTCTGAAGGTATCGGCGATACGCTGCGTATATCGCTAGCGGCTGATCCGGTTGAAGAGATCAAAGTTGGCTTTGATATTCTTAAATCTTTGCGCATTCGTTCGCGTGGCATCAACTTCATTGCGTGTCCGAGCTGTTCTCGTCAAGAGTTCGATGTTATTAACACCGTTAATGCCCTTGAAGAGCGCCTAGAAGACGTGATCACTCCAATGGACGTATCTATCATCGGTTGTGTGGTTAACGGCCCTGGTGAAGCTGAAGTGTCTCACTTAGGTTTAGCTGGTAGTGCACGTAAGAGTGCCTTCTACGAAGATGGTAAGCGTCAGAAAGAGCGCTTCGACAACGATGACCTTGTCGACAAACTTGAAGCTAAGATTCGTGCAAAAGCGTCAGTGCTTGATAAAGCAAATCGCATTGATGTAGAAAACTTAGAAGATTAATACAACGCGATGGGGTGTGATTGTCTATTCGCACTAACACCTGGTCGTGAGAAATTACGGAATAAATACTGTGGCTAAAAATATTCAAGCAATTCGAGGCATGAACGACTGCCTTCCAACTCAATCACCACTGTGGCAGAAAGTAGAAAGCGCAGTTAAAAACGTGGTGAGTGCATACGGTTACAACGAAGTACGTATGCCTATCGTTGAAGAAACAAACCTATTTAGCCGTGCAGTTGGTGAAGAGACAGACGTTGTTTCTAAAGAGATGTACACCTTTGACGACCGCAATGGCGATAGCCTAACGCTGCGTCCAGAAGGCACAGCAGGTTGTGTTCGTTCATGTATTCAAAACAGCCTTATCAACCGTGATGAACAGCGCCTATGGTACATGGGCCCTATGTTCCGTCACGAGCGTCCTCAAAAAGGTCGTTACCGTCAATTCCACCAATGTGGTGTTGAAGTGTTTGGCCTAGACGGTCCAGACGTTGACGCAGAACTTATCATGATGACAGCACGTCTATGGCGTGAGCTAGGCATCGACAAGCACGTTCGCCTAGAGCTGAACTCAATCGGTTCTCAAGAAGATCGCGTTAGCTACCGCACTGCGTTAGTGGCTTTCCTTGAGCAACACATTGATGTGCTTGACGAAGACTGCAAACGTCGCATGCACACTAACCCTCTACGTGTACTTGATACTAAGAACCCTGATGTTCAAGCTATCTTAGGTGACGCACCTCGACTATCTGAATATCTAGGTGAAGAATCGAAGCAACATTTTGCTGGTTTGTGTGAACTTCTTGACGCTGTTGGTATCGAATACCAAGTTAATGAGCGTCTAGTACGTGGCCTAGATTACTACAACCGCACTGTATTTGAGTGGATCACAGACAGCCTTGGTGCTCAAGGTACAGTATGTGGCGGCGGTCGTTACGATGGTCTTGTTGAGCAACTAGGCGGCAAAGCAACCAATGCAGTTGGCTTCGCAATGGGTCTAGAGCGTCTGGTTCTGATGATGGAAACGCTAGAGCTAACAGAAGTTCGTCGTAGCGTTGATGTATACGTAGTTGCTGCTGGCGAAGGTACTATGATCGCGGGCATGCAGTTAGCGAATCAATTACGCGACACCGTTGAAGGCGTGCGTGTAATGAACCACTTCGGTGGTGGTAACTTCAAGAAGCAATTCAAACGTGCTGACAAAGTAGGTGCTGTTGTGGCGCTGGTACTTGGTGAGAACGAAGTTGCTGACAATACAGTTGTGCTAAAAGATCTGGTTGGCGGCGAGCAAGAAACCGTGTCTCAAACGGAAGTTGCAGAGAAAGTTGCTGCGCTAATCTAATTAGCCATTGAGCAAACGCTCATAATGAATACTAACGTCAGCACTATGCTGGCGTTTAAAGAATTAAAGAGGACAGGAAGTGGAACTTTACGATAGCGAAGAGCAACAAGTTGAAGCCATTAAAGATTGGTGGAAAGAGAACGGTAAAGCCGTAATCTTTGGTGCGGTTATTGGTTTAGGTGGTCTATTTGGCTGGCGCTATTACCAAGATTCAGTAGTTGAAGCGCGTGAAGCAGCTTCAGAAAGCTACACCTCTGTAATTTCAGCTCTTGATGTTAAGGGTGTTGATGCTCAATCTGATATTCAAGCTTTCATCGACGCAAACAAAGATGCTGAGTACTCAGTACTTGCTGCTATGCAACTAGCAAAAGTACAAGTACAAGCAGGCGATCTAGCGGCGGCACTTGAACAGCTCGAGTGGGCAAAATCGGCAACTAAGGACGCGGCACTTGCGCCACTACTTACTTACCGTGTTGCACGTATTAAAGCTGAGCAAGGTGAATTTGACGCAGCACTGACTGATCTTGCTGCTATGACAGATGAATCTTGGAAAGGCCGTGTTGCTGAACTGCGTGGTGATATCTCACTTCGTAAAGGCGACACAGACGCAGCATACAGTGCTTACACAGAAGCACAGCAAGCTGTTGACGCTAGCCAAACGCTTCAAATCAAACTTGACGACCTAGCTAAATAAGGCGCTTTGAATGAAGAAGATGTTTCCAAAAGCGGCGTTGTGTGCGATTGCTCTTGGCCTACTAGCTGGCTGTGCGGGTGAAGAAGACACCGTAATCATGGCTCCAGTCCCAACGGTAAACAGCGAGTTCACTCCTAGTCAGGAATGGTCTACGTCGGTTGGTGATGGTGTTGGTCACTACTTTTCAAAACTAACGCCAGAATTGGCTTACGACAAAGTGTTTGTTGCAAGCCGTGAAGGTATGGTTAAAGCGCTTGATCCTGATACAGGTAAAGCGCTGTGGAAAGTCGATCTTGAGAAAGACGTATTGGCTCGTTTATCGGGTGGCTTAACGGCGGCTTACGGTAAAGTTTTTGTTGGTTCTGAAAATGGCGAAGTGATCGCACTGGAAGAATCGACCGGTGAAGAGCTGTGGCGTGTATCAGTCAATGGCGAGGTGCTTGCATCCCCAGCAACTGATAGCAACATGGTCATTGTTCATACCAGTCGCGGTATGTTGATCGCGTTAGATCAAGCAAGCGGTGAACAAAAATGGACCATCAGTACGGAAGTACCAAGCCTAACACTGCGTGGCGATAGCTCGCCTGTTGCAGTTTCTGGTGGTGTATTCTGGGGTACAGCAAATGGTCGTCTAGCTGCGGCTATCGTTGATCGTGGTCAGCTTATTTGGCAACAGCCAGTAGGCACACCAAAAGGTGCAACGGAAATTGATCGTTTGGTTGATGTTGATGCATCTCCAATTGTTCTTGGTGGCACCCTGTATACCGTAGGTATCAATGGTCAGCTGATTGCTATCGACCTTCGTTCTGGTAAGCCAATTTGGAAACGTAACTACTCATCAGCGATTGATTTAGCAAGTGATGGTAGCCGTTTGTTCGTTGTTACCGACAAAGACCATGTGGTTGCGGTTGATGCGCGTAGTGGTACTGAACTGTGGAGCACTCCATTGTTAGAAAACCGCTTACTGACAGCACCTGCTATTATTAATGGTTATGTAGTCGTGGGTGATACTGAAGGTTATCTGCACTGGTTGGATCGTTCATCGGGTGAGTTTGTTGCTCAACAGCTTGTCGATGATAGCGGCTTTGCGGTTGCACCAATTGAACTGCCTGAAGGCTACTTAGTGACGACTCGCAATGGCGATGTAAAGAAACTAACGATTAGCCAATAAAAGCGTGATATAATTCACAGTCGGCTCCTGGTTGGTAACAGCCAGGAGCCGTTTTGTTGTTAAAAATTAATAAACCGTGTGGTTATAGGTAAGAGTTTAAACTTGCGAACAAGTGCTTACCTATAACTACATTTAGAGAAGAAATTGTAGAGGTTGTTATGGTACCTGTTGTTGCTCTAGTAGGGCGTCCGAACGTAGGTAAATCTACGTTATTTAACCGATTGACTCGAACTCGTGATGCATTGGTTGCGGATTTCCCTGGCTTAACGCGTGACCGTAAATACGGTCATGCTCATTTTAGCGAGCATGACTTTATTGTTATTGACACTGGCGGTATCGACGGTACTGAAGAAGGTGTTGAAACTAAAATGGCTGAACAGTCGCTAGCGGCGATTGATGAAGCTGATGTCGTTCTATTTATGGTAGATGGCCGTGCGGGTCTAACACCTTCAGACGTGGCGATTGCTAAGCACCTACGTCAACTAGAAAAGCCTTCAATGCTAGTAGTAAACAAGGTTGATGGTATCGACCCTGATGCTGCAAGTGCTGACTTCTGGCAACTAGGTGTAGAAGACATGTACCAAATCGCTGCGGCGCATGGTCGTGGTGTTACTGCACTTATTGACCTTGCTCTTAACCCATTCGCAGAAGCGCTAAAAGCTGAGAATGGCGAAGTAAGCGACTTAACTGAGTTTGAAGACGAAGAAGAAGAGCAGGTTGAATTTACAGAAGAAGAAGCTGAAGCAGAATTCAAGCGTCTTCAAGATCAACCGATCAAACTAGCGATCATTGGCCGTCCTAACGTAGGTAAATCAACGCTAACGAACCGTATTCTTGGTGAAGAGCGTGTGGTTGTTTACGATATGCCAGGTACGACTCGTGACTCTATCTACATCCCAATGCAGCGTGACGAGCGTGAATACGTTCTAATCGATACTGCGGGTGTTCGTCGTCGTAAAAACATCAACGAAACGGTAGAGAAGTTCTCAGTGGTTAAAACACTGAAAGCGATTGAAGATGCTAACGTTGTATTGCTGCTTATCGATGCTCGCGAAAACATCTCTGATCAAGATCTAAGCTTGCTAGGCTTTGCGTTGAACGCTGGTCGTTCAATTGTTATTGCCGTAAACAAGTGGGATGGCCTAGATAACGACGTTAAAGAACGCGTTAAGAAAGAGCTAGACCGTCGCTTAGGCTTCGTTGATTTCGCACGTATTCACTTTATCTCTGCACTTCACGGTACAGGTGTTGGTCACTTGTTTGAGTCTGTACAAGAAGCTTACAAGTCAGCGACTACTCGTGTTGGTACTTCTGTGCTAACTCGTATCATGAAGATGGCGACTGATGATCACCAACCGCCTATGGTTCGTGGCCGTCGTGTGAAACTGAAATACGCGCACGCTGGTGGCTACAACCCACCGATTATCGTTATCCACGGCAACCAAGTTCGTAACTTGCCAGATTCATACAAACGATTCTTGATGAACTACTACCGTCGTTCACTAGAAATCATGGGTACACCTATTCGCATTCAATTCCAGAACAGCGATAACCCATTTGAAGCTAAGACAAACAAGCTGACAATTTCTCAAGAACGTAAACGTAAGCGTATGATGAGCATGGTTAAAGGTCGTAAGTAAACCTTTCCAATAGATTTGATACCCGAGCCTGTCTCGGGTATTTTTTTAAGCAAAATTCACGTTAAGCCATAACAATATGTTTTTATCATCATGGCTTAACGAATCAGACTAGATTCCAAAAGAAGAACGATATGACTACTAGCGATTTGATTACACCAGCGTCAGCAATCACACCAACCATTATTCAATTTTGTCATCAGGCTTGGCAGCTCAATGCTAAAGCGCTATACGTTGAAAGCGACGACAGCAAAACTTACCTGATTGCCGACGTAACACCTTTCCACCCAGTGAGTCATATTTGGCCCGATCACCCTGCAGACCAAGGCTTTGTGAATGTTGGTGACGTGCAATTTCCCGTTGAAGACTGCCTTGTTGGTGCTATAGAGCAATCTACTGGCAAGCTTCATATCGCAGCAGATATCCCTGTTAAGCGTGATACGGAAGGGTGGGCGTTTGTTGTTGTCCACCAGCTACCTACATCTGCTTCTATGATTAAGGTTAACGACGAAGTCGTGTTGTCGGTTGATAAAGAGTACCAAGCCAGTTTGAGCCGTGGTCACAGTGCTGGTCACATCGCTTTCCTAGCCTTGAATAAAGTATTGGCTGAAAGCTACTGGCGTAAAGATGCGGACAGAAAAGATCCGCTTGGCAGTTACGACTTCAATAGCTACGCACAAGTGACGAGCTTTGTGACTCCAGAGCTGTGTACCGATAAGTATCGCTTAGGCAAAACCCTCAAGAAGCGCGGTTTGAACGTTGCAGACATGCTAGCAAATCTTGATGACATCGAAGCTGATATCAACCAAATGCTTGCGGGCTGGCTTGCCGAGCCGACGCCAGTTGCGATGAGACTAGAAGGCGAGGCGTTAACAGACTCTCGTTACTGGGAGTGGCAGCTTGACGCAGATACTCAGGTCACTATTCCTTGTGGTGGCACACACATTGGAAATACCTCAGAACTTGGTGCGCTGTCCGTTAAGCTGACCCAGCTAGATGGCCAAAACATTGAAATGCTGACGCATGTAATTCGATGATTTAGACTACAGATTGAAATGGCTTGTGCTGTTTATTTTATTTTTACATGTTACTTTTGATATAAATGACTATTTGAAATTGAAATGCAGCATATGTAACTTATGCTTTCGGTGTGTGGTGATATAAATATTCTTTTTGGGGTAGATCGCTGATCAAAATAGATAAAGCGAAAGATCAACCTATGATCTTCGATTGTGTGTCGTACTAATTTAGTGTGTTATTATTAACCAATAACAAGCTTGCATAAGAACAAGTTGTACCCGATTACACAATTGAAAGCCTTAGTGAATGGAACAACAATTTTTATTAGAAGGTCATCGAGCCGTCAATAGCTTGCTACGGAAGCTTGCGGTTGGGATGGATCGCAAAGATTTAAATCACAAGATTATTCAGCTTACCGAGCAGCGCATGGCTTCAATTTTACTGCTCAACTCAGAGTCTAAAACGTTACACCTTGAGTATGCCCCAAACCTGCCTGATTTTTACAATCAACAGATTGAAGGGGTAGAAATTGGTGCGGGGATAGGCTCTTGTGGCGAGGCAGCTGCGCTTAAGAAAGCAGTGATGGTCTCCAACATAAATGCACACCCAAACTGGGCACCTTTTCTGGTCTTAACCAATCAAGCGAATTTACATGCCTGTTGGTCGGTCCCCATTATCTCGTCGCGCGGTAATGTGTTGGGTACCTTCGCTATTTATAGCCAGTACATCTCTGAACCACATGAATTTGAGCTCGAGGTCTTAGAGCTACTGGCTTCCCTGTATTCGGTAGCACTAGAGAAGTTTGAGCTGGAGAACCAGCTAAACTTTTTCGCTAATCGAGATTCTTTAACCCATTGCTTGAATCGTCGCGCATTGTTTAATGAAGCGGAGAAAGTGTTGGCCAAGCGATGCTTTTCTGAAAAGGTGATGGCGTGTTTGTTTGTTGATGTCGATAAGTTCAAATCGATAAATGATACCTATGGCCACAGTTTCGGTGACGATGTGCTGTTGGCGGTTGCCGAAGTTCTTGATGAGGCAACCACAGCATGTGCCAAGATAGGCCGTTATGGTGGCGATGAGTTTGTGGTGTTCTCTTGCTTTGATGATCAAGAAAGCGTTGTTAGCTTCTACCACAGCTTAGAGAAAGCACTGCAACAAGCGCTTTATATCAATGATGTGCAGTTCTCAGTGAGTGTTGGGTTGTCTTGTGAGAAAGATCCTCAAGGATTAGACCAGTTGATCGCACAAGCTGATAAGAACATGTACCAAATCAAGCAAGCGAAGTCTCAGCGGTAGTAGATTGTAAAAATAGTAGTGAATTAGGAAATGCTAATGAGTGAAAATATCTGCCCTAAGTGCCAGTCTGAGCTAGCTTGGGATGGCAAGTATCATTGTGAAAGTTGTCAGGCTCACTTTACTAAAGTTGGGTTTTGCCCTGAGTGCAGCAGCCAACTTGAGAAGCTTCAAGCCTGTGGTGCGGCGAGCTATTTTTGCAACGGTGATTGCAACGAGTTGAAATCTAAGTCGAGAGTAAAATTCGAATTTAAACCAGCGGAATAGCCTTAAACTCATGGTTTGAACGACCATCGGTGATGTTATACCAGAGACTCAATACTAAAGTGTTGGGTCTTTTTTGTATCTGAAGAACAGGAATGTGTCATCTTGGTTCATTCCCACCGTCACTGCACCAGTATGAAACATAGTTACATGATTGCTATGCACTCTATTGGTGTGAGTTTCTTTTAAATTCTATTAATACAATTACTTATAAATAATTTCATTGGTTTATAAGTTTGGCACTCTTCTTGTAACTCTGTAATTGAATAACAAAAATACAATTATGGAGTAATATCATGAACAAGGTGTTCAATTTATCGCTAGCTGCACTGTGTACAACACTTTCATTTTCTTCTGCAACAGTGTTTGCTGCTGATGAGACCATCAAGGTCGGTGTTCTACACTCACTCTCTGGCACCATGGCGATCAGTGAGACAACGCTAAAAGATACCGTGCTAATGCTCATCGAAGAGCAGAACAAAAAGGGCGGTTTGCTTGGTAAGAAGCTAGAGCCTGTCGTGGTTGACCCTGCGTCAAACTGGCCGCTATTTGCTGAGAAAGCGCGTGAGCTTATCGAAAAAGAGAAAGTGGATGTGGTGTTCGGTGGTTGGACGTCGGTATCACGTAAATCCATGCTACCTGTCTTTGAAGAACTCAACAGCATCCTTTTCTACCCAGTACAGTATGAAGGTGAAGAGTCTTCTAAAAACGTTTTCTACACCGGTGCCGCGCCAAACCAACAAGCGATCCCAGCAGTGGATTACTTGATGGAAGAGCTTGAAGTCGAGCGCTGGGTACTTGCAGGTACCGATTACGTTTATCCACGTACAACCAATAAGATCTTAGAAGCCTACCTAAAAGATAAAGGTGTCGCAGAAGAAGACATCATGATCAACTACACGCCATTTGGTCACTCTGATTGGCAATCTATCGTTTCAGACATCAAAAAGTTCGGTGAAGCTGGCAAGAAAACCGCTGTGGTTTCTACTGTAAACGGCGATGCGAACGTACCTTTCTATAAAGAGCTAGGCGCTCAAGGCATTTCATCTGAAGACATCCCAGTTATTGCATTCTCTGTTGGTGAAGAAGAACTGTCAGGCATGGACACAGAACCATTGGTTGGTCATCTAGCGGCATGGAACTACTTCATGAGTGTTGATACTGAAGCTAATGAAGAGTTCGTTGAAACGTGGCAGTCGTTCATCAAGAGTGAAAAGCGTGTCACCAATGACCCAATGGAAGCGCACTATGTTGGCTTCAATATGTGGGCTCAAGCGGTCACTAATGCGGGCACAACCGATCCTGAATCTGTGCAAGATGCCTTGATTGGCGTGTCTGTACCTAACCTTTCTGGCGGCTACTCTACCATGCTGCCAAACCACCACATTACTAAACCAGTCCTGATCGGTGAAATCCAAGGCGATGGTCAATTCGATATCGTTTGGGAAACCACTGGACTAGTGGCGGGTGATGCTTGGTCGAGTTACTTACCTGAATCGGCAAAACTGTTCTCTAGCTGGTCGAAGCCATTCTCATGTGGTGCGTTTAACGTCGAAACGAAGAAGTGTTCTGGCGGTAACTAGATCGTCAATTCAGGAATATTGAGCCTTCCGGTTTGGGAAGAACGCGTCTGTTTAACGGGCGAAGCGAACGGAAGGCTCATCGTTTCAGGTAACAACCACTATCCACACATCCTCCAAGTAAAAATAACAATATCTAACTTGGTTGGTTAAGGAAGCAGGGATGAAAAACGTATTAAACGTATTTAAAGCGCTGTTGCTCATGGCAGTCAGTGCTCAGTTGGCTTTTGCTGGAATAACGGATGAAGCTAGCTTTACCAAGGCGCTAGTTGGTAAGAAAACATCGGATAAAGAATTAGCTATCGATTGGGTGATTGAGACGCAAACGGAAGACGTGTCGAAAGCTATTTTAGATGGCTGGTTAAACGGAAACCTTTACTACTTCAATGAGAAACAGAGCGAGCAGTACAAACAGCTCTACCTCATTCAAAGTATCAAAACAGCGACGTCAGCTCAGTCAGTATGGGATGATTCAACGCTTAATATCGAGAATGCGAGACAGTTTAAAAAGGTTCGTGTGAATAACAAACTTCGCGGGATATTACGCGGGGAAATAGCCTCGATTGGACTGAACAGCGGCAACCCTGATGTGCGTTATAAGGCGGTTTTGGATTTGTTAGGAACCAAAGACGCTGACATTATCGAACGACTAACTGAACTCAGAGCCAATGAATCAGATGGCAAAGTAGCTGAGCTAATGGATTTGTCGTTAGCGATTGCCACTTCTCTTAATAACAGTGCCACCATTGAAGATCGTGTGGCTTCAATTGAACGAGTTGGCGACTTCAAACACTCGGTCGTTCTGAAAACACTGAACCAACTACTGAACAGTGAGCAAGATCCAAGCATTACCGCTGCAGCAGAACGTGCGATGGATAGCTATCAACAAAGCCAAGCACTCTATTCGGGTGTAGAAACAGTATTCTTCGGTTTGAGTTTAGGCTCGGTATTGGTACTGGCAGGCATTGGCTTAGCGATTACCTTTGGTGTGATGGGCGTTATCAACATGGCTCATGGCGAGCTGATCATGATTGGCGCTTACACCACCTACGTATTGCAGTTGTTGATGCCGAATCATATTGGCCTAGCGCTGATACTTTCCATTCCAGCGGCATTCATTGTTTCTGGCTTAGTGGGCATTGCGATTGAGCGAAGTGTGATTCGTCATCTTTATGGTCGCCCATTGGAAACCTTACTCGCGACCTTTGGTATTAGCTTAATCTTGCAGCAGGCTGTTCGTTCTATTTTCTCTCCTTTGAACCGCTCAGTGAGCACGCCTGAATGGATGTCTGGAGCACTTCAATTAAACCCAATGTTGTCCCTGACCTACAACCGCCTTTACATCATTCTCTTCTGTGGTTTGGTGTTTATGGGCTTATTAATGGTTCTGAAAAAGACACCACTAGGTTTGCAGGTTCGTGCGGTTTCTCAAAACCGTGGCATGGCTCGTGCGATGGGTATTCGTTCAGAGCGAGTTGATGCGATGACCTTCGGTTTAGGCTCTGGCGTTGCGGGTGTTGCAGGCGTGGCACTGTCTCAACTGACCAACGTTGGCCCTAATATGGGACAGGCGTACATCATCGACTCATTCATGGTGGTGGTATTCGGCGGTGTTGGTAACCTATGGGGCACGCTAGTCGCAGGCTTAAGCCTTGGTCTGTTCAATAAAATTTTAGAACCATGGGCTGGTGCGGTTCTCGCCAAGATTCTGGTACTGGTTTTCATCATTCTATTTATTCAAAAACGCCCACGCGGACTCTTCCCGCAACGTGGTCGTGCGGCTGAAGGTTAAGGACAACATCATGCAGTCAAAATCATTTGTACTTTCGGCAATGCGTGGTGA
Organism: Vibrio sp. 10N.261.55.C5; assembly: GCF_041470505.1. Classification (NCBI taxonomy): domain Bacteria; kingdom Pseudomonadati; phylum Pseudomonadota; class Gammaproteobacteria; order Vibrionales; family Vibrionaceae; genus Vibrio; species Vibrio sp. 10N.261.55.C5. The sequence continues at coordinate 40,086 of NZ_JBFRMS010000002.1, read as the reverse complement.
CAAAGGTGGCCAACTGACCATCCTTGCCATTCTAGCGGCCGTTATTCTTATCCCACTGGCTAACACCATGTTACCAAGTGGGCACCCGCTCCATGTAGAGACTTTTACTATCTCGCTGATGGGCAAATATCTGAGCTACGCAATGTTGGCGTTGGCGCTCGATCTGGTGTGGGGCTATCTCGGAATCTTGAGCCTTGGCCACGGTGCTTTCTTTGCGCTTGGTGGTTATGCGATGGGCATGTACTTGATGCGTCAGATTGGTGACCGTGGGGTTTATGGTGATCCAGTCTTACCAGATTTCATGGTGTTCCTTGATTGGTCTGCGTTGCCGTGGTTCTGGCAGGGCTTTGACCAGTTCTGGTTTGCTTGCCTGATGGTGGTGCTAGTGCCGGGCGCATTGGCTTACTTGTTCGGTTATTTAGCTTTCCGCTCTCGTGTGTCCGGGGTGTATCTTTCTATCATGACTCAGGCATTAACTTACGCATTGATGCTGGCATTTTTCCGCAACGAAATGGGCTTTGGTGGCAACAACGGACTGACGGATTTCAAAGACATCATCGGTCTGAGTTTGCAGAGTGATGCGGTCAAGATAGGTCTGTTTGTCGCGACTGGTATTGCGCTTATTCTCAGCTACATAGCTTGTCGCATGGTGGTGACCAGTCGATTAGGTCGTGTGGCATTAGCGATTCGTGATACGGAATCACGCACTCGCTTTATGGGCTATGACGTCGATGGCATCAAGCTGTGGGTCTTCGTTCTTTCTGCGGTTATCGCCGGTATTGCCGGGGCTTTATATGTCCCTCAAGTGGGTATTATCAATCCGGGAGAATTTGCTCCTCTTAACTCGATTGAGATTGTGGTTTGGGTAGCCTTAGGCGGTCGTGCCACTCTGTTTGGTGCCATTGTCGGTGCATTGATCATCAACTACGCCAAGAGTTGGTTTACGGTTGAGTTCCCGGAGGTGTGGCTGTTTGCTCTGGGTGGACTATTCGTACTCTCAACCATGTACTTCCCACAAGGTGTGATTGGCTTTGTCAGTGAAAAGTGGCAGCAGCTGCGCAAGGCATCAAATGGGAAAAACCAAGATAAAGATAAGGATGATCAGCACAAGGCCAAGGAGGTGATCGCATGACCACATTTAATAGCGTAAAGGAATCGGTTCAGGCGTTCACTCGTCGAGACGAAGTCTTTGATTACCTCAAACCCGATATTCATCCTGCCATCGATACTCGACATAACGTGCTGTTGTATGTCGAAGGCGTCAACAAAAGCTTCGATGGTTTCCAAGCGATAAACGACCTCAACCTCTACATCAAAGAGGGAGAGCTACGCTGTATCATAGGTCCTAATGGCGCAGGTAAAACCACCATGATGGACATTATCACAGGTAAAACTAAGCCAGACACCGGCGAGGTGTGGTTGGGTTCGAACATCAACTTATTGAAGATGAACGAAGCCGAAATCGCCAATGCAGGCGTTGGGCGTAAATTCCAAAAACCGACCGTGATTGAGTGTTTAACTGTGTGGCAGAACCTTGAATTAGCCATGGCCGGTGACCGCTCAGTGTGGGCGACGTTCACCGCTGTGATGTCTGGTGAACAGAAAGACAAATTGACCTCGGTACTTGAGCTGATTCATTTAAAAGACGAAGCGGCGAATTTGGCAGGTAACCTGTCTCACGGTCAGAAACAGTGGTTAGAGATAGGCATGTTATTGATGCAAAACCCTAGGCTATTGCTGGTGGATGAACCCGTGGCAGGTATGACTCACCAAGAAATGGATCGCACCTCTGAGTTACTTAACTCACTGGCAGGTAAGCACTCGGTTGTGGTCGTTGAACACGATATGGATTTCGTTCGTTCTATCGCCAGCCATGTCACCGTGCTTCATCAAGGTCATGTGTTGGCTGAAGGCACTATGGATCAAGTGCAGGCTCACCCTGAAGTTAAACAAGTTTATCTCGGAGAATAGGATGCTAGAGGTTAAATCAGTTAATCAATATTACGGTGAGAGCCACACGCTGTGGGATTTGGATATGCAGATCCCAGAAGGTAAATGCACGGTGCTAATGGGGCGAAATGGTGTCGGTAAAACCACCTTACTGCAATGCATTATGGGGTTGGTGAAGGTTGAAAGCGGTGACATCTCCTTATCGGGTGAGTCACTTTTGAAAACCGATGCCGAGGACCGTCCACGCCAAGGGATCGGCTATGTACCGCAAGGTCGCCAGATCTTCCCAATGCTCACTGTTCAAGAAAATCTAGAGGTCGGTTTACCGATTCGTAAAAAGGGTGACCGCAAGATCCCTGAATTCATCTTCGATATTTTCCCAGTGTTAAAAGAGATGCTACATCGTCGCGGTGGTGATTTATCGGGTGGCCAGCAGCAACAGCTAGCGATTGGGCGTGCGCTGGTGGTTAATCCAAAGCTATTGATCTTGGATGAGCCGACGGAGGGTATTCAACCCAATATTGTGCAAGAGATTGGCGACATCATTCGCATGCTCAACGAGAAAATGGGGCTCACGGTTCTGTTGGTTGAACAGAAGCTGCCGTTTGCAAGAAAGGTCGGTGACCGTTTTTGCATTATCGACCGTGGACGCCAAGTGGCAGAAGGTGAAATGACAGGGCTCGATGAGTCCTTGATAAAGGAGTACCTAACCGTATGAATTCTCTCTTTTCTCCGAATGAAGTAAGCAAGGCTTCTTTAGTAGAAGCTTTATCTTTGAATGAGACCATCGAACAAGATATTCGTGATGGTTGGCAAGCGAGTTTAAACCTCACCTTTGTCGATCGAGGTGATAAAACCGTATTAAAGAATCGTCAGCAGTCTGGTCCGCTTGCGGTGCAACGCCCCCTGTATCCTGATGGGGAAACGTGTCACACCTACTTACTCCATCCCCCCGGCGGAGTGGTAGGTGGTGACACTCTCAATATTAACGTGAATCTTGAGCACGGTGCTCACGCGTTGATTACCACACCCGGTGCCACCAAGTTTTATCGCTCAAACAACAAGTACGCCAAGCAGAAGCAGACCCTACGAGTGAAGAAAGATGCACGCTTGGAATGGATGCCGCAAGAGAACATCTTTTTCCCGAATGCACACGTTCGTTTAGATACTGAAATTCGCCTAGAAAAGGGTGCACAGTTTTGGGGTTGGGAGATGCACTGTTTTGGACGCCCTGCACAGAATGAGGGATTCGAGCATGGTCATCTCGTTGGGAAAACAGAAATCTATCTTGATAATCAAAGGCTTCTGACTGAAGGCTTTAATTTTCATGGTGGCGATAAGTTAATGATAAATATGGGGTTACTTGATTATTCAATGATGGGTACCTTTTATCTCACCTCAAATGAGAAGCAAGATTTAGAGTTGGTACAGAGCTTGCTCTTATCTATTACACAGCAAGCTTCACAGCAATCAGTTACACCAAAAACGTCGAGTGAACCCACATTAATATTGGGTGCGACACAGATAGAAGGATTGATTGTGGTGCGAGCCTTGGGTTATTGGAGTGAAGACATCCTCCAGGCCTTTGGTCAGATATGGCAAGCAACTCGCTCTCATTTATGTGGTACGACTCCTGATTTACCAAGGATTTGGGCGACTTAGCGATTAGCCCTATTTGTACCGAGGGCGACTTCCGGCCCTCGGTACATTTTTTCAAGCTTGCTGTGATTGAATCCCACTTACTGCTCATGCGTTTCTGAGCACTAAGAAAACAACACTAACAGCGGGCAGCTAAATGGAATTAACACCAAGAGAAAAAGATAAGCTACTTATCTTCTGCGCAGGAATGCTGGCACAGCAGCGTAAACAGAAAGGCTTAAAACTCAACTACCCAGAATCTATTGCTCTGATCAGCAGTGCCATTCTTGAAGGTGCCCGTGAGGGGAAAACCGTTTCGGAATTGATGGATTTTGGACGCACACTGCTTACCGTCGATGACGTTATGGAGGGGATCCCTTCCATGATCCCAGATGTACAAGTCGAAGCGACTTTTCCCGATGGCACCAAGTTGGTGACCGTTCATGAACCTATCGTGTAGGGAGAAGTAATATGGCTGGTTCCACAAAACAATACTCAGGATTCGTTCCCGGAAAAGTAGAAACCGCACCGGGTGACATCACTCTCAATGAAGGCCGAGACACAACGTCCGTTAAGGTACAAAACATTGGCGATCGTCCTGTCCAAATTGGCTCTCATTACCACTTCTATGAAGCAAATCCATCACTGATCTTTGACCGAGAAGCCACTAAAGGTTTTCGACTCAATATTCCTGCGGGTACTGCAACTCGCTTTGAGCCGGGTCAGTCGCGTAGCGTCGAGTTAGTGCGTTACGCCGGTAAGTTAGAGATCTATGGCTTCCAAGGAAAGGTGATGGGCAAGCTCTAAGCGCTCCCACGGAATAATGAAAACAACAAAGGATTGAACATGGCGACGATATCCAGACAGGCTTATGCCGAAATGTTTGGGCCAACAGTCGGTGACCGAGTGCGTCTTGCTGACACTGATTTATGGCTAGAAGTTGAAAAAGATTACACCGTATACGGTGACGAAGTGAAGTTCGGCGGAGGTAAAGTGATTCGCGATGGGCAAGGACAAAGCCAACGTCCAAGTGCCGAAACTCCAGATTTGGTGATCACTAACGCGATTGTGTTGGATTACTGGGGCATCGTAAAAGCCGATGTCGCAGTCAAAGATGGTCGAGTTCAGGCATTGGGCAAAGCGGGCAACCCAGATGTTCAACCGGGCGTTGATATTGTGATTGGCCCGGGCACGGAAATTTTAGCAGGCGAAGGTTCAATCTTGACTGCTGGTGGTATTGATTCACACATTCATTTTATTTGCCCACAACAGATTGAAGAAGCACTGGCGTCAGGTGTGACAACCATGATCGGCGGTGGCACGGGGCCAAACACAGGTACTAACGCGACCACATGCACACCGGGGCCTTGGAACATGCACCGCATGCTAGAGTCACTCGATCAATTCCCGATGAACTTTGGTTTGTTAGGCAAAGGCAATGCCAGTCAGCCAGAAGCACTACGTGAGCAAGTAGCGGCAGGCGCGGTGGGTTTGAAGTTACACGAAGACTGGGGAACCACTCCCGCTTCAATCGATACCTGTTTGAGTGTGGCTGACGAGATGGACGTACAAGTTGCGATTCATACCGACACTCTGAATGAATCTGGTTTTGTTGAATCAACACTTGGCGCAATTGGCGACCGAGTGATTCATACCTACCACACTGAAGGTGCGGGCGGTGGTCATGCTCCCGATATTATTCGCGCAGCAGGTGAACCGAACGTTCTGCCTTCCTCAACTAACCCGACACGTCCTTACACTATCAATACCGTCGATGAGCATTTGGATATGTTGATGGTGTGTCATCACCTTTCACCATCGATTGCTGAAGATGTCGCGTTCGCCGAATCGCGTATTCGCCGTGAAACCATTGCCGCAGAAGACATTCTTCATGACTTAGGCGCGTTCTCGATGATCGCTTCGGATTCACAAGCTATGGGGCGAGTGGGTGAAGTAATAACTCGAACTTGGCAAACCGCGCACAAGATGAAAGTTCAGCGTGGCAGCCTAAAAGAAGATTCTGATTACAGCGATAACTTTCGTTTAAGACGTTATGTCGCTAAGTACACCATCAACCCTGCTATCACGCATGGCATGTCTCATGAAATCGGTTCTATCGAAGCAGGGAAGTTAGCTGATCTAGTGTTGTGGAAGCCCGCTTTTTTTGGTGTGAAGCCCAGCGTGATTTTGAAAGGTGGCATGATTGCCATGGCACCGATGGGTGACCCAAACGCTTCAATCCCAACACCTCAGCCAGTTCACTATCGCTCGATGTTTGGTAGCTACGGCAAGGCGTGTCAGAACACATCAATGCTGTTTGTCTCTAAAGAAGCCAAGGCGCAGAACATCGACAAGCAATTGGGTCTGCAGAGCTTGATTGGTGTTGTGAGCAACTGCCGAAACATCAGCAAAGCCGACATGAAGCTCAATGATTGGATGCCGAAGATTGAAGTCGACTCTCAGACGTACCAAGTGCGCGCCGATGGTGAACTACTCACGTGTGAGCCTGCTGAAGAGCTGCCAATGGCTCAGCGGTACTTTCTATTCTAAGCCTTTGACTAAAGAATCTTATTTTAGTGACCCTATTTTGAACGTTATAAATCTCACAAGGAGATTGAGGTAATAGCATGATTGAACTGACTCAACTGAATACTCAAATACAAAATGCACCGGACGGCTATTTGAGCCTGCCGATCGATAGTCGCATCAAAAGCCGCCTTAAGGTGATGCTAGATGACGGGCGCAATGCAGGGCTGTTTCTACCACGAGGTCATATCTTGCGTGGCGGCGAACAACTCTCAAGTGAATGTGGTTTAGTCGTAGAAGTGAAAGCGGCACCGGAAACTGTTTCGACTGTTTATTGTGAAGACCCACACTTGCTAACGCGAGTGGCGTATCACCTTGGCAACCGTCATGTTCCGCTGCAAGTGGAAGCGGGTTGGGTTCGTTACCAACACGACCATGTTTTAGATGAAATGGTTGAAGGCTTAGGCGCGAAAGTGACCACTGAGAAACAACCGTTTGAACCAGAAGGCGGTGCTTATGGCGGTCGCTCTGGTGGACATCATCACCATCATTAATCGAGTCATTGATGACTCACTAAACGATTTATATAACAACGATATTAATAACAATAATACCAATCACAGTAAGTAAGTGATCAACAATAGCGCAGAAAAAAGGCTTGAGAACAAGGCATAATTTTTCGATAAGTAGTTATTCTACAATCAAAAATTATAACGCAGTTATCGAGCATTTTAGCAAGCTAGGGTGAGCAATTATTTACTACGATTGGTATAAAGCAAGGAACTCGCGATGAACTTTAAAACAGCTGCAGGCTTATGCACTTTCACAATAGCTTCTCTAACAACATCAACGATGGCTTTCGCTCACCCGGGACATGGGGCGCATTCAGTTCATGAGTCTCACTCGTTTATGTCTGGCTTAACTCACCCTGTGACTGGCATGGATCACCTGATCATGCTGATTGCTTTCGGTTTGTTAATTGGCGCACTGTCGTTTTCAAGCAAGATAAAAGCCGCTTTGATTGGCGGTGGGTTGGTGTCTTTAGTGGTAGGGCTTATCGCAGGCCAAGCCCTAGGTTTCTCTGTGATTGTTGAGCCTGCCATTATCGCTTCTCTGTTTGTCGTCAGCTTATGTTTATGGCATGTATTCTCACCATCAACCAAGCGTGTAAACAGCGTATTAGTTGCTTCGATTGCTATGTTGTTTTTCCATGGTTACGCACACGGCGTTGAAGCCGCGAGCAACCTGACTCAGTTCGCAACAGGCATGAGTATCAGTGCTTTGGCTCTGATGGTTATCGGTACTTTTGTTGGCCGCGCGGTTTACTCTAAATGGTTGTCAGTCGGCGTGGCTTCAGCAAGCGCACTATTGCTGTTAGGCGCGTAGGCTCTCGAACTTATTTGATTCTGGAAGACTGAGGGCACGATTATGACCACAACAGAAAATGTAGCCGTCTATCGTCTGTTTCAATTGATCAGTCCATCGTTGCCGATTGGTGGGTTCACTTATTCGCAAGGCTTAGAGTTAGCGGTTGAAGCGGGGTGGGTGACCGATCGCAACAGCATGGAACAGTGGCTTAATACCATCGTCAGTTCCAGTGTCGCAACTTTGGAATTACCTATCTTAGAGCGTCTTTATCACGCGCTAGAAAAGGGTGAAATCGATGAGATTGAGCATTGGTGTAACTACTTATACTCAAGCCGTGAAACCAGTGAATTGCGAGCGGAAGAAAAGCAGCGTGGGCATGCATTGAACACCTTGTTGAAGCGCTTGGATATCGATATTTCGCTGGTGGATTCTGTTGATAGTCATCCAAACCAATTGTTGGGCATGTGTATGGCGGCTCAGCATTGGGGTATTGATTTAGAGAGCCTCAAGCAGGGTTATTTATGGAGTTGGCTTGAAAACATCGTTACCGCAGGGGTCAAGTTAGTGCCTTTAGGTCAAACCGATGGTCAGTTGGCATTGATTAATATCACCAACACCTTTCCTGAGGTGATCGAAAAGGCCCGCACGATAGAAGATTGGATGATAGGCAGCTTTTCGCCTTCGATGGCATTAGCGAGTTCATTGCACGAAACACAATACACACGACTATTTCGTTCGTAGCGGTTAGCGCGAACGATGTAGCAAAAAGAATATAAGGAAGTAGACAATGGAAAGTTATAAGCAACCACTTCGAATTGGTATTGGCGGCCCGGTAGGGTCTGGTAAAACAGCGCTATTAGAAGTGCTTTGTAAAGCGATTCGCGACAAGCTCAATATCGCAGTGGTAACCAACGACATCTACACTCAAGAAGATGCCAAGATACTTACGCGAGCAGAGGCTCTAGAACCAGATCGTATTATTGGTGTTGAAACGGGTGGCTGTCCGCACACGGCGATCCGTGAAGATGCGTCGATGAACTTAGCTGCGGTAGAAGAGCTTGCCAAGCTGCATAAGAACCTCGATGTGGTATTCGTCGAAAGTGGCGGTGATAACTTGAGTGCGACGTTCAGCCCTGAATTAGCCGATCTTACCATCTACGTGATTGATGTAGCGGAAGGGGAGAAGATCCCACGTAAAGGCGGACCGGGTATTACGCGTTCTGATCTGCTGGTTATCAATAAGATCGATTTAGCACCATATGTGGGTGCGTCACTTGAGGTGATGGAGCAAGACACACAACGCATGCGTCCAACCAAGCCATACGTGTTCACCAACCTCAAAGAGAGCCAAGGGCTAGACTTCATCATCAACTTTATTGTGACTGAAGGGATGCTAACCATGAAGGAGCCTTCTACTACTGAGTAGGGTTGGAATAGGTTAGTTTTTTGAAAGCGTTAGATACTAAAAAGCCCTGTCGATTATCGATAGGGCTTTCTGGTTTGAAACGTTAGGTCGAACTTAAAGCTCGCTCTTAGTCACTCTTGTGGTCACTTGCGACTCAATCACACCGTCTTCAACTTGAGTGGTGATCACTTCACCGACTTCGACATCGTTAATTGATGATACTGTCTTGCTCGATGCGGAATGAGTAATGCTGTAGCCACGCTTTAGGGTTGCCAGTGGACTAACGGTCTCTAACTTCTCTGCAGCCATAGCGAGCTGGTGGCGAGTGGTTAGTAATGTCTTGTCCATTGCATCCAATAGCTTTTGCTCTGAACGTTGCAGATGCAGTTTCTGTTCGCCAAGGCGTTTCACTGGCGAGTTCAATTGAAGCTGGTGCTGTTTACGTTCAACACGCTGTGCATGCTGTTTTAGGTATTGAGTCATACCACGACGCAAACGCATATCTAGGTCATCAAGCTGCTGACTCTGCTTTTGAAGTTGGTAGCTAGGGTGTTGTTTCTCCAAGCGGTATTTTAACGTTTGAGTGGATTGTGCTTGTTTGATTAACACATGACGAATCGCACTCACCAAGCGAGCACGTTTAGAGGCATAAGCTTGCTCTTTATGACTGTTGTCACGGCTAACCAATTCTGCGGCAGCTGATGGCGTTGGGGCACGCATATCGGCAACGAAATCAGCGATAGTGACATCCACTTCGTGGCCAACGGCGCTGATAATCGGGATTTGGCTTGCTGCGATTGTGCGAGCTACGATCTCGTTATTGAAGCACCATAGGTCTTCCAGTGAGCCGCCACCACGGCCGACGATTAACACATCACATTCATTGCGTTCGTTAGCGCGTCCAATCGCTTGGGCAATCTGAATCGCCGCCTCTTCGCCTTGAACCATGGTCGGGTAAACCACAACCGGTAGCGAAGGATCGCGCCTTTTTAGTACATCAAGAATATCAAACAGCGCTGCACCGGTTTTAGATGTGATAACGCCAACACGTTTTGGGTGTTCAGGAAGAGCTTGCTTACTTGATTGAGCAAACAGTCCTTCTGCGGCAAGGTTCATCTTCAGCTTTTCAAATTCTTGCTGAAGTTTACCGTCACCCTCTGGCTGCATGCTTTCGATGATCAGTTGGTAGTCACCGCGTGGCTCGTAAAGAGATAGGCGAGCTTTGACTAAAACTTGATTGCCGTTCTGAGGCTTAAAGGTCACACGGCGGTTATTGCCACGAAACATGGCGCATTTAACTTGAGCGCGAGAGTCTTTTAGCGTGAGGTACCAGTGACCAGAGACAGGTGCAGAGAAGTTTGAGATTTCACCAACGAGCCAGACTATTCCCATTTCGTTTTCTAATAGGAGACGAACCTCTGAGTTGAGGCGAGAAACAGTAAAGATGTTTGGATTAGTCATAGAAGCACTATCTTTCCTTGAAGGAAGGTCTTTCTTGGAATCTCACAGGGCGTGAGTATGGAAGATAGCGGCAATATAATACATAGCAAGGGGGTAAATGCAAATTAAAAATACAAAAATGTGTAGCCAAGCGATTTCGCCGTGCGTATAATCCGTCTGCAATATCAAATCCAAATCACTTTATTATGCGAAACGATAAAGTTGGGTTTACTCCTTTTAACACCTTTGTTGTGAGATATTGCAAATGCTACGAATCGCAAAAGAAGCTTTAACTTTTGATGACGTTTTACTCGTCCCAGCACACTCAACCGTTCTTCCGAACACAGCTGATCTTCGCACTCAGTTAACGAAAAACATTTCTTTAAACATCCCAATGATCTCTGCATCGATGGATACTGTTACGGAAGCACGCCTAGCAATTGCCCTTGCGCAAGAAGGTGGTATTGGCTTTATTCATAAGAATATGTCAATCGAGCAGCAAGCTGAAATGGTTCGCCAGGTTAAAATTTACGAAGCTGGTGTGGTTTCTCACCCAGTAACTGTAAGCCCTGACGCGACAATCGCTGATGTTGTAGCCCTTACTCAAAAACACGGCTTCGCCGGTTTCCCTGTTGTTACTGAAACAAACGAATTGGTTGGTATCATTACTGGCCGTGACGTTCGCTTTGTTACTGACCTTTCTAAGAAAGTTGATGTAGTAATGACGCCTAAAGCTCGCCTTGCTTCTGTTAAAGAAGGTGCAACTCGTGAAGAAGTTCAAGAGAAAATGCACGAAGCGCGTGTTGAAAAAGTTCTTGTTGTAAATGATGACTTCCAACTGACTGGAATGATCACTGCAAAAGATTTCCACAAAGCAGAACGTAAACCAAACGCATGTAAAGATGAGCGCGGCAGCCTACGTGTAGGTGCAGCTGTTGGTGCTGGCGCTGGTAACGAAGAGCGCGTTGCTGCTCTAGTTGAAGCTGGCGTAGACGTTCTACTTATCGACTCTTCACACGGTCACTCTGAAGGCGTACTTAACCGTATCCGCGAAACTCGCGCTGCATACCCTGATCTACAAATCATCGGTGGTAACGTAGCAACTGGCGCTGGCGCTCGTGCTCTTATCGAAGCGGGTGTTAGTGCGGTTAAAGTAGGTATCGGCCCGGGTTCAATCTGTACGACTCGTATCGTTACTGGTGTTGGTGTTCCTCAAGTAACAGCAATCGCAGACGCAGCTGAAGTAGCTAACGAATACGGTATTCCAGTAATCGCAGATGGCGGTATCCGCTTCTCTGGCGATATCTGTAAAGCTATCGTTGCTGGCGCATCTTGTGTGATGGTTGGTTCAATGTTCGCGGGTACTGAAGAAGCACCGGGTGAAGTTATTCTTTACAACGGTCGTTCTTACAAGTCTTACCGTGGTATGGGTTCTCTTGGCGCTATGTCTCAAGGTTCTTCTGACCGTTACTTCCAATCTGACAACGCTGCAGACAAGCTTGTTCCAGAAGGTATTGAAGGTCGTATCGCATACAAAGGTCGTCTAAAAGAGATCGTTCACCAACAGATGGGCGGTCTACGCTCAAGCATGGGCCTAACGGGTTCTGCAACTGTTGAAGACATGCGTACTAAAGCTGAGTTTGTTCGTATCTCTGGTGCGGGCATGAAAGAATCTCACGTACACGATGTTCAAATCACGAAAGAAGCACCTAACTACCGTTTAGGTTAATAATACGTCCAAACGTTTGAATAATGTGCTGATTTAGTCGGCACATTAATATACCAATCGTAGTAAATAACTGGTCATCCTAGCTTGTTAAAAACCTCGATAACTTCGTTAGAATTTTTGATTGTAGAATAACTACTTATCAGAACTCTTTGTCGAATAGAGCTGCCTCGTTCTCAGGCTTTTTTCCTACGCTATTCCTGAACACTTACTTACTGTGATTGGTATTATATCTACCGCCTGTTTTGTTAAAAGTCCGATTGTCTCAAAACACGTGGTTAAAGATATCTAACGAAAACGTTTGCTTTATTTCTTGAAGAGTTAATCAGAGGTGAGTAAACTCACCTCCATTTTATCACATAGCCAATAAGACTGCTTACAATGACTAAAAATATTCATGACCAACGTATTCTAATTCTAGACTTCGGTTCTCAATACACACAGCTAGTAGCTCGTCGTATTCGTGAGATCGGTGTTTACTGTGAACTTTGGAGCTGGGACGTAGAAGAAGCGGATATTCGTGAATTCAATCCAGACGGCATCATCCTATCTGGTGGTCCTGAAAGTGTAACGGAGGAGAACTCTCCACGTGCACCTCAGTACGTATTTGATTCAGGTGTTCCTGTATTCGGTATCTGCTACGGCATGCAAACTATGGCTGAGCAACTTGGCGGTAAAGTAGCAACGTCTACTGAGCGCGAGTTCGGCTACGCAGCGGTACAAGTGACTGGCGAATCTGCACTTTTCGCTGACCTTGAGTCTACTCAAGATGTTTGGATGAGCCACGGCGACAAAGTAGTTGAGATTCCAGCTGATTTCACAAAGATCGCTGAAACAGACACTTGCCCATACGCTGCAATGGCAAACGAAGAGAAGAAGTACTTCGGTGTTCAATTCCACCCAGAAGTAACACACACTAAAAACGGCCTGAAAATGCTTGAGAACTTCGTTCTTAACGTATGTGGTTGTGAAGGTCTGTGGACTTCAGCTTCAATCATTGAAGATGCAGTTGCACGTATTAAAGAACAAGTAGGTGACGACGAAGTTATCCTTGGTCTTTCTGGTGGTGTTGATTCATCTGTAGTTGCGATGCTTGCTCACCGCGCTATCGGCGACAAACTAACATGTGTATTTGTTGATAACGGCCTTCTTCGTCTAAACGAAGCTGAGCAAGTTATGGATATGTTTGGTGACCAGTTCGGCCTAAACATCATCAAAGTCGATGCAGAAGATCGTTTCCTTAAAGCTCTGGAAGGCGAAGCTGAACCAGAAGCTAAGCGTAAAATCATCGGTCACGTATTCGTAGATATCTTCGATGAAGAGTCTAAGAAACTATCTAATGCTAAATGGCTTGCTCAGGGTACTATCTACCCAGACGTAATCGAGTCTGCAGCATCTAAGACAGGTAAAGCACACGTAATCAAATCTCACCACAACGTTGGTGGCCTTCCTGATGATATGGAAATGGGTCTTGTTGAACCTCTACGTGAGCTGTTTAAAGATGAAGTACGTAAGATCGGCCTTGAGCTTGGTCTTCCATACAACATGCTTTACCGCCACCCATTCCCGGGTCCTGGTCTAGGTGTTCGTGTTCTTGGCGAAATCAAGAAAGAGTACTGTGATCTACTGCGTCGCGCAGATGCTATTTTCATTGAAGAGCTTCACGCTGCTGACCTTTACCACAAAGTATCTCAAGCATTCACGGTATTCCTACCAGTACGTTCAGTTGGCGTAATGGGCGATGGCCGTAAGTACGATTGGGTTGTATCTCTACGTGCCGTAGAAACTATCGACTTCATGACTGCTCACTGGGCACACCTACCATACGACTTCCTAGGTAAGGTTTCTAACCGTATTATCAACGAAGTTAACGGCATTTCACGTGTTGTTTACGATATTTCTGGTAAGCCACCAGCAACTATCGAGTGGGAATAATCTCTTAGAGATTTAACCAGCTTTGATTAAGATCTTAAGCCTCGAACTCAGTTCGGGGCTTTTTTCTTTTCGATTGATTATATTGATTCATTACATTAAAGGCTTATGAGCAATACCTCGAAATCAAATGAACAATAACTAGAAACCAAATGAGTTGGAAACTAGATATCAGCTCAAGAAACCATGAGACGCTTTGTTGTGCTGAGCCATGTATCAAAAAGATCACTCGCACTTTTTATAAATTCACACAGCTACAGCTAGGCCATTCCACATGTGAAGCATACTCTTTGATGGACTTATTAAGGACAGATAAGAGAATACATCATGTTAAAAATCAAATATTTGGCGACAGTACTGGGCTGCACATTAGCAGCGCAAAGTCATGCGTCTTTGAACATTCAACCTGATCCGCAAAACCCGAATGGTTACCTTGTTGAAAAGTCGGCTCTACAAGCTGCTGAACAAGCGAAAACATCCGATCCTATGTATGCGATCTGGTCACAGGCCCTTCAAACTCGCCCGAATACAATCGTTGAAGCGATTGAACCCGGTTCCCCCTCGAATCCTGAAAACATAAAGCGTGTAGAGCGCGTGTTCCCTCAATCTGAATGGGACTTCCTCACTCAGATGGCAGCGCCAGAATACACCTACACTCGCTTCTTACGTGCGATCGGTAAATTCCCAGCGTTCTGTGGAGAGTACACCGATGGCCGTGACTCCGATGCCATCTGTAAGAAATCCATCATCACGGCCTTTGCTCACTTTTCACAAGAGACGGGTGGGCACATCGCGATAGGCAACACCTCTGATAATCCATTAGCTCTAGAAGAGTGGCAGCAAGCGCTGGTGCATGTTCGCGAAATGGGTTGGTCTGAAGGCCAAGAAGGTTACACCACAGGTTGTGGTCAGAATGATTGGCAGAATGCCCGTTGGCCATGTGCTGCGGGGCAGGGTTACTTCGGACGTGGTGCTAAACAGCTTTCTTACCATTTTAATTACGGCGCGTTCTCTGAAGTGATGTTCGATGGCGATGCGACGGTGCTTCTCAACAATCCGGGCTTAGTGGCGGATTCTTGGTTGAACTTAGCGTCTGCTATCTGGTTCTTTTTAACACCACAAGCGCCTAAACCGGCAATGCTGCATGTAATTGACCGAACATGGACACCATCTCAACGTGAATTGGATGCGGGTATTGGCTATGGCTTTGGTACCACAATCAACGTGATCAATGGTGGTATTGAATGTGGCGAGCAGAACAAAGACAAAGGCCAACCCGTTAACCGTATTCGTTACTGGGAAGGGTTAGCCGCGCACTATCAAATTCCTGTAGAAGCCGATGAAGCCAATACATGTTGGCAGCAAACGCCTTACGGAAGCTTGAATCTCAACGGAGCAACGGATGTGTTGTACACCAACTGGGATGGTAACTGGAAATACTACGCAGACCGCCCAGAAGGGTATTCATTTGAGTGTGAGCTAGTGGGCTTTCAAACTGCTTATTCCGCGCTGGTGGCTGGAGATTACGATAAGTGTGTGACTAACTTTTATGGTTCTCATGCGAGCTGGCCTGAAGTGAAAGTGGTCGATAAGCTTGATCCGGTAGATCCTGGTACTGATCCGGGTGGTAATGGTTGGAGTGCGACCAAGGTTTACAACGCGGGTGACCAAGTGACGCATAACGGCGCAACCTATGAAGCGAAATGGTGGACACAAGGGGATGACCCTGCCAATGGTGGCCCTTGGAAACTAGTAGCGGGCGAGCCAACACCACCAGTTGTGACAGATCCAACGCCTGTTGATCCTGCCCCTGTCGATCCAGAACCAGTAGACCCAACACCAGTTGAACCGCCAGTTACCGAGTCACCTGTCGTTGTTGACCCATCTGTGTTTATCACGTGGCAAGCGGGCGTTAGCCAAGTGAGTAATGGCGACAAAGTGACGCATAACGGCAAGTGCTTCGTGGCTAAAAACGGCCCGGGCGTATGGGAAAGCCCAGTTCAATCGAATTGGTTCTGGGATGAAATTAGTTGTAATTGATAGTCTGAATACTGAAGAGGTGGCCTAAGTTACGAGCTCAGTAGTACGACCATAGCGATATAAATAATCAAAAGCCGAAAGTTTCTACTTTCGGCTTTTTTCCGTTTCGAACTTGGCTATTTAAGCAGGGTGATTGGTCTATTTGGCTATGTTGAAGCGCATTTAAAGACTAATTATCCAGTTAGAGGATAAAGTTCTGTACAAATGATGCTTGTGAATTTATATTCAAATTTAATTTATATTTATTCTCTTATTTTAGGGTTAAGGTGTACCTATGGAACAGACAGATATCACGTCACTCATCCCCATTGTGATTACTTTGGTGTTGTCATTGGCGACAAGGAATGTGGTGATAGGCCTTTTTGCTGGTGTGCTGAGTGGTGTTGCAATGCTGACTGGCATGTTTAGCGAACTTAACCCGCTTGATACGTTTGGTACCATGGTGAAAGGTTACCTAGTCCCTCAACTTACCGACAGCTATAACGCTGGTGTGATCATGCTGTTGGTATTCATCGGTGGCTTTGTCGCATTGATGGAAAAGTCCGGTGGTGGCGTCGCGTTTGCAAAGCGAGTGACTCAGTGGGTAAGCAATAAATGCCAAGCTCAATTGTCAGCATGGTTGGGTGGAATCGTTATATTTTTCTCAGACTTAGGCACCCCTTTAATTGTTGGCCCTGTTTTTCGTCCCCTTTTCGATAAACTGAAACTTTCTAGACAGAAGCTAGCATTCATCATTGATTCAACCTCGTCGCCCGTTGCTATTCTTATCCCTTTCATTGGGTGGGGCGTGTATATCATGAGCCTTATTCAGAAAGAGTTCACGGCGTTGAATGTCAACATGTCCGATTGGGATGCGTTCATCGGTGCGATTCCTTTTCAGTTCTACGCATTCCTCGCGATTTTCATCGTTCCGCTCGTGTCCGTTAAAGGTTTAGATTTTGGGCCAATGGCAAAAGCTGAGCGTGATTGCCAGGCGGGAATTAACTCTGGCGTGAATAACGAATCACTAAATCCGTTCTCGCATAAAAATGCAAAGGCATCTTTTGTCTGGGCACCATTGTTAGTGATGCTGGTGGTGTTGTGTGCCATGCTGGTACCACAAGGTTTCCCGTTCCAAAAGGTCGCAGGTTCATCATTTAGAGCGGCGTTATCATCGGCTTATTTCTTTGCGGCGATTACATTAATTTCGTTAATGGCTTACTACGGTGTAAGAAAGTTGTCTGATGGTGTTTCTGTGTACTTAAAAGGCATGGGAAACATGATGCCAGTCGCGATCATCTTGGTATTGGCTTGGGCATTAAGCACCGTTGGTAAAGAGTTGGGTGCGGCAGCTTATATTGCTGAGCAAGCACAGAGCGGCTTTCCATATTGGTTAGTACCTGCGGTCGCGTTTTTATTATCGGCTATCATTTCATTCGCAACGGGATCGTCGTGGGGAACCTTCGCGATAATGATGCCATTGGTTATTCCAACCGCGATTGCGATAGATGCTCCCCTTCTCGTCGCAATTGGCGCTGTGTTGTCTGGTGGCTTGTTTGGTGACCATTGCTCACCGATTTCTGAAACCACGATTCTTTCTTCAACCGGGGCAGGGTGTGATCAGTTTGAACACTTTAAGACGCAGCTTCCTTACGCATTGATGAACGGCTCTATTGCTCTGATTAGTTTTGTAGTCGCAGGCTTTACGGGAAGTGCATTGGTTGTGTTAGGTGCTCTTGTTGCTCAGTTGATTGTCGTGACGTTGTTAGCCAAGCGCGATGCGAGTAAAAACGCTTCTTCAGACGTTCAATCTCAAGTGTCTGAGTCTAAAGCTCAACAAGCATAATTTAAGATAACAGGTGAGTGAGTAGATACGGGATGCGAGTAAACGAGTAACGAAAAGCTCGCCATCTGTTGCCTACGTTTGCTATTAAGGGGGCGCTTACTCAAATCTAAAGACTCTTTTCGCATCCCCATCTCGTTTATCGTACCTAAAAAAAACTCGTCATTCCCCACAGTAAGTAACGAACGTGACAGAGGGCTCTTGTGTGCCGCAAGTGCTCATATCGAAGAGTAGATTCCAGATATCCCGTCCCTCGATTCTAGAGTGACGTAGCACCAGGCTTTGTCTCATTGCCTCAACACTTACCTCACTCGTCATTCCTTACAGTGAGGAACGAACGTGATAGGGAACCTGTTTATTGATAGTTTCGGTGAATTGAATAGATTCATTATGAAACCTATTTTCCATAAGATCATTTACACAATCTTAGTTTTCGATAACTGGATTACCTAGTTGTACGGTTTATAGATTAAAATTTTCTGATAATTTTTATCGCTTTTTTTTAATTAACCACTTTAATAAGGTAAATTCGCAATGTCGACCAAACTAGCTAACCCAGCGCCACTAGGCTTAATGGGTTTCGGTATGACCACTATTCTTCTTAATATCCACAACGCAGGTTTCTTTCCAATCGATTCAATGATTCTTGCTATGGGTATTTTTTACGGTGGTTTGAGCCAAGTTATCGTGGGCACAATGTGTTTCAAACGTGGTGACACGTTCGGTACAACTGCGTTTACTTCTTACGGCCTATTCTGGTTGTCTTTGGTTGGTTTAATCGTGATGCCTTACATGGGCCTACCTGCAAGCCCTGCAGCATTCATGGGTTGGTACCTACTACTATGGGGCATCTTCACAGGCTTCATGTTCATCGGCTCTCTATGCTACCCAGTGGCGAAGCAAGTAGTATTCGGTTCACTAACTATCTTGTTCTTCCTACTTGCAGCTCGTGATTTCACTGGCAGCGAACTAATCGGCACTATCGCTGGTTTTGAAGGTATCTTCTGTGGCGCTTCAGCTATCTACTTTGCAATGGCACAAGTAATCAACAACGAATACGGCCGCACAGTACTGCCTATCGGTGAGAAGAAAGCGCCTCAAATGGCAACACAAGAAATCGCTGCTTAATACTCTAACTCGGGAACAGTTAGTTTGTTATAAGCCATTTATTGGTTATGAATAAAACAAAAGGGGTTAGCCGAAATAGCTAACCCCTTTTTTATGCGTTATTAATAGCACTATTTGTTAAAGCGATCTATTTGCTAAGGAAAGCTTAAGCTGAAGGTTGCTCTACAGGTTTAGTGTCTGCAGCTTCTGCTTCTGGAGACTTGCCTGTTTTACGCTTGTACTTCTCTTCCCAGTAAGTTGCACCTTTAATGCCTAGTTTTACAGGGTTGAATGTGTACTCAGTTACGCCTTGTTTCTGCTGTTCTTCGTAGTCAGCTAGAGCTTTAAGCGCAGGCTTAGACATGAAGAAGATGATCAGAATACCAACGATGTTTAACCATGCCATCAAGCCAACACCAACATCACCCATTGCCCATGCAAGGTTCGCTGTTTTAACTGTGCCATAGAAAACGGCAGTGATAAGAACAAGCTTAAGTACGAACATCATGCCAGGGATCTTGATGGTACGACGTAGGTAAGCAATATTCGTTTCTGCGATGTAGTAGTAAGCAAGAATCGTTGTAAATGCGAAGAAGAACAGAGCAAATGCGATGAATGGCTTACCAATGCCTGGTAGTGCACTTTCAATAGCAAGCTGTGTAAATACAGGACCATTCGCACCGATGTTTGCTGCTAGGTTCTGAACAAGGAACACACCCTCAGCGCCGCCGTGAACGTTGTAAGCACCAGTGATGATGATCATGAACGCTGTAGCAGAACATACTAGAAGAGTATCGATGTAGATAGAGAAAGCTTGTACCAAACCTTGCTGAGCTGGGTGATCAACACTTGCAGCCGCAGCCGCGTGAGGACCTGTACCTTGACCCGCTTCGTTTGAGTAAACACCACGCTTAACACCCCAACCAATTGCAGCACCGAAGCCTGCCATAGGTGTGAATGCATCGCCAATGATCATTGCGAAAACCGTTGGCACTTGGCCGATGTTTAGCAGAATGATAACGAACGCGATGATGATGTAAGCCAATGCCATGAAAGGAACAACGATCTGTGTGAAGTTCGCAATACGTTTAACACCACCAAAGATGATGAAAGCAAGGATGATAGCAACAACAGTACCGGTGAAAATTTTAGCGAAACTGAATGTACCGACAGCTGTTTCAATCATGTCACCTGAACCAAATGCAGCTTCTACAGCATTACCAATACTGTTTGACTGAACACCTGGAAGCAAAATACCACATGCAAAAATAGTCGCGATTGCGAAGATCCATGCGTACCACTTCTGACCCATTGCTTTTTCAATGTAGTAAGCCGGACCACCACGGAACTGGCCTTCGTCTTCTTCTTTGTAGATTTGCGCTAGCGTAGATTCTGCATAAGCAGTCGCGGCGCCAAAGAAGGCTACAACCCACATCCAGAATACGGCACCTGGGCCACCGAAACCGATAGCGGCAGCAACACCAGCAATGTTACCTGTACCTACACGGCCAGATAGCGAAACGGCTAGAGCTTGGAAAGACGAGATGCCTTTTGATGAGCTTTTACCCGATAGTAGCAAGCGCCACATTTCAAAGAAGTGACGGATTTGAACAAATCGAGTCATGATGGAGTAGAACAAACCTGCACCTAAACATAGGTAGATAAGTACTGGGCTCCAGATTATTCCATTCAAAAAATCAACGAATGACTGCATGAGTATTTTCCCTGTTAGTTTTGCTTATGATTGTTTTTCGAACAACACAATACTTCACTTGTAACCCGAGTGTTAAATTATTTAACTGCGCATTAGGATTACTGTGACATAAAGCAAGTTATAGAGGGTGTTTGTTAATGCTTAGTGCTAATTCTAGAATCGTTCCATTTAACCTGATATGCAACTAGTTGTTATTTGTTGTGTTTTGAAAAGTGAATAAATAGTGATTAATACAGAAAGGGGATCTTGAGGTGCGCATAAGAAACGAAATTGCGCAAAACAGCGGTTAAAGCCGATTAGCATAAACGGCTGACATATGGATGGTGGGATAAGTAGGTTGGAATATATCACCTGCATCAGGTGAGCTAGCAGGTCTATGAGACTATGGCTTTTGAAGGTTTGATAATTGAGGCCTTAATATCTACCTAGTAAAAGTTGTTAATTTGATGCCTGTTTCAAACAACTACGAACCCTCGCGCCTGTAATTCTTTAGCGAACTCAGACTGAGTATTTGGCTCGCCGTGAATCAAATGTACCTCTTTGGGTGGCACGGTTATTTCTTCTATAAATCGATTGAGATCATCTTTATCAGCATGAGCAGAGTAGCCAGACATACTATGGATCTGAGCCTTCACCTCAACGTGTTGGTTATCGATGGAAACCTGTTTTTCTCCTTGTTGTAGCTCTCGCCCGAGCGTCCCGTGCGCTTGATAGCCTGCTAAAATCACATCGGTTCGTTTATCGGGAAGTAAGGCGGATAAGTAGTTCATTATCCTGCCGCCCTGACACATTCCAGAAGCTGCGACCACAATTGCGGGTTCACCTGTCGACTTAAGGCGATTGACGATTTTCTTGTGCATTCTATGCCCATCAACAGTAATGCATTGTTCAAAAGCGAGTGGGTGACGTTTCAGTTCAAGGCGGTGCTTTGCTTCTTGTCCCCAGAGCTCTTTAAAGCGTCGGTATGAACGCGTCACTTTCTGAGCCATAGGTGAGTCGAGAATAATAGGAATATCGCTGCTGAGTTGATGCTCAAAGATCAGATTTTCGATATCAAACAGCAGTTCTTGTGTTCTGCCGATGCTAAAAGCCGGAATTAAAATAACGCCACCATCAAGCAGCGAACGATCAATGATCGCCTTCAAGCGCTCCGATCTCGTTGCAATATCGTCATGTTTACTGGTGCCGTAAGTGGATTCGATAAATAGGTAATCGGCTTGTTGTGGTGGCAGAGGATCGGGCAGCAGTGGTGTGTTAGTTGGGCCTAAGTCGCCAGAGAAGACTACGACCTCTTGGCTTGGTAACTTAATCTCGATATAGGCAGAACCTAAGATGTGCCCCGCAGGTTGAAAGCGAGCATACAGAGTATTTGGCCTATGATGATCCTTTCCGTTGTTTTGCTGTTTAGACGTGATTGGAAACCATTCCCCGTAAGGCTTGGGAGCAATTAACGAATGAATCTTTTTGAGTATCAGCTTCGACTGTTTATTGCTGAGTCCTTGCAGCTTTAAGCCATCCTCAATCATTAAAGGGGCGAGTTCAGCGGTGGCTTGCGTGCAATAAATCGGTTGGTTAAACCCACTGGCGAGTAACCAAGGTAATCGGCCAATATGATCAATGTGAGTATGGGTCAGCAGCAGAGCGTTGAGGTGGGATGTTTCAAATTCAATATCAAGAGGGCGAGTGTCCGCACCTTGAAGCTTTTTACCTTGAAGATCTAAACCTTGAAAAAGGCCACAATCGATGAGCACCGCTTGGCCTGAATCTCTTAGCTCGTGACAAGATCCTGTGACAGTATGTTTGCCACCATGGTGAATCACTTCCATCGTTTGCTCCCATTGATCTATAAAGCCGTTAACGCCTGTTTTTATTTTGCGGATAAGCGCCAGCAAGTAAAACAAGAACAATGAGAGTTGCGATCGTTGAGTGTCTTTTTAAGTAACTGAGCGATGACTCAGTGCTTTCGTTGCGAGTTAGTTCGTAGAAGAACGATCTGAATCCAACTCTGTTTTTTGCTGCGCCTCTAAACGAGCCACTTCGGCATCAAGCTCTGCTATTTTCTCTGCCATGAGTGCGTGACAGCGATTGGCCAGTTCTCTAGCGTCGCTGATCTTGTAGCCAGTCACATCGATAGGTTCCAACATCTCGGTGATCACAATGCCATTATTGGCACGATTAAAGTCGATCTTATTGTGCGTGGTGCTAGTACACATCGGGGTGATAGGCACACCAGCTTCAATTGCCATTCGGAAAGCGCCTGTTTTGAATGGCAGTAGTCCACGCCCTTTACTACGGGTTCCTTCCGGGTAAACCCAAACAGACAGATCTCTCTGATGAATCGCTTCCGCCACTTGCTTGATGGTATCGCGTGCTTTGGATTTGTCTTCGCGGTTAATCATGATGTTACCGGTGATCCAATACAGCAGGCCAAAGAAAGGCACGTACAACAAATCGCGTTTGCCCAATGAAACAGTGCGTGGTCTTAGCATTCCTGGATCGGTCACAAAATCCAATATGCTTTGGTGGTTAGAGATGTAGACGCTGTTTTCTGGTGTCGGGGCATTGTCTAGGCCGCGTTGCACCAGTTTTACACCGATGATCTTTTGGAGTTGGTTGAACCAACGACAGAAAACGTACACATGCTTGGGGTTCTTGGGGCTAAACAAGCAGTAAACAAAAGCACATAGAGTGGTGAAAATAATAAACACCGTAGCCAAAATAATACGAAGAACAGCAAGCACAATTCACTCCTTACTCACCGCAGATGGCAGTGATTAAATAGTTTTAGATGCTTGAAGTTTTCACTCTATTTAACCGAATTGCAACAATTAACTGTTATAGGGTTCTGTTTTTAGATCTTTATATAAAACAAGGACTAACAATGGGTGTTTGACACGATTATCGAGCTTACACGTGTTCACCAGTAGCGAGGCATGTTCACCAATACTGTTTATTTGGATCCAACTCTTCTACCCATTCAGGATCTTGACGCGACTCTAAATAGAGTTGTAGGCCGTTATAGGACATGAAAGCTGCAGGGCCGCCGAGGTGCTCGAAATAGTCAAAATACTCATCTTCGAGAGCACAAAGGTGGGCTAAATCTTTAACCTTGTTAGCCAGCGCCCACTGAATGGCAAATACAGGCGCTATTGAGCCTGAAATATTCACCTCTTCGACGTTTGGGTTAAACATTGAATTAGCTTGTTCAAGCAGTATCTCTTCTTGTTCAGACTCTTGTTGTAGTACCTCTTCGACGATCTCCGAGCGCTTGGTATTAGAGACATTCTTGTTCAGCTTGGTGATTCGCAGTGCGTAGCTAAACCTTTCTGATGAAACGATGTCGACAAGCTGCGACAACAGCTCTTTGTCTACGCCTGCTGCCTTGGTGAAATAGTCGATACATGAATTGATTGAGGCATAACGAGTACCGTCAAACTTAAAGCCACTGGTTTCGTCGTATACCTCAAGTGGGATGTCATCAACCGACAAAGGCCAGCCTTTATAATCGACGCGTTGTTTGGCGATTTGATACATCTTCCAAGCACTGCGCCCAAACCCGCCAAGCGTCGAGCCAGAGAAATCTGAATCAATAAGCTCTTGCTCCGTCCAGTTCTCACCAATCCCTAAGTGCTTTGCGTATTTATCGATGAGTGCGTGTTTTATCTGATCGCGCACAGCCCAAATTGAGGTCAGATTCTTTGAGTAGTTAATTCTCGCACACTCATTACAAGCCGGCAGTGCTATCGGTGAGTGACCAATCTTGGCAACAGCTTGCGCTGTCTTAGGAAATTCAACAACATCATTGGAAGGTTCACCACAAAACCAACAGGTGTGGCGTAGGTTGAACGGGGTATCTATATGTGAGTATGTGTTCATTAGTCTAATTCTGCAGGGGGTGAGGTTGGGGTAGCATCAAAATAATTATCCCTGTTCACGTGTCACCTTGCACCTGGTTTGTTTCATTTTTCTGCGGAGTTTAGTTTGTAGTGGTTATTGATAGGGTGATGAGAGAGACGGTCAATATGCTATTTGGGCTTAGGTTGTTAAGGATGAATATCGAGCTGATACACAACAACACTTCCTCTTTTTCAATATGTTAGAATGGGTGAATTAAATGACACACTGAGAGTGGACTCGTGACTTATTACGATCAGAATGCTGAACTATTTTTTTCAGGAACGGTTGAGGTTGACATGGCCCCTGTTTATCAAAGGTTTATACCGTTACTCAATGACGGCGCAAGCATTCTTGATGCGGGCTGCGGATCTGGTCGTGACACCTTGTATTTTCACAAAGCAGGGTTTGCAGTCACAGCCTTTGATCTCAGCGAGCAACTTGTGGAGCTCGCGAGGCAACATACATCGCTTCCGATTCAGCAATGTGCGTTTACTCGCTTTGAAAGTACTACGCAATATGATGGTATCTGGGCGTGTGCTTCTCTGCTGCATGTTTCGTTATCTGAGCTACCTGAAACTCTGGAGCACTTATCCTCCTACCTTAAACCCAAAGCCGTGTTTTATTGTTCTTTTAAGTATGGAGACAAGGAAGTCGTAAAAGGGGGGCGCCGGTTTACCAATTTGACGGAAAGCAGTTTGCTGACCGTTTTAGAAGGAACTCAGTTGGAGGTTAAGGAAGTTTGGCAGACCGGTGATCAGCGGCCAGATAGGGTCGAAGAACGTTGGCTAAATGCGTTGCTGATTAAGAAAGGGTAATATTTTTATGCCAAAGCAATCATTAACCATAAAACAGGATCTTTTAACTGTAGGGGATGACGATCCGTTGCTTCCCCAGTTGGTTCATGCCATCAACTATGCCACTGAGATTGAAATCGCGGTTTCCTTTATACAACCATCAGGGTTAGATTTACTGCTTCCAAGTATTTATGAAGCTATTGAAAGGCATCGCAGCGCAGGAACCACGCTTAAGCTACGAATTCTAACCTCCGATTACCTTCATATTACTCATCCAATCGCTTTACGGTCGCTCGCATCACTAAATAATGACGGTGTTGAGGTTAAGATTTTTGAGTCCAATAATCGTAGTTTTCACCTCAAATCTTATATTTTTGTGAGAAGTGATGAGGAGCAGAGCTTCTATAATGGCACTGCATTTGTTGGCTCAAATAATATCAGTAGAACTGCATTAACCAATGCCTATGAATGGTGCTTAAGGTTAGATTATCAACCTCCTTTAGATTCAGAACCCGCTCAACAATTTTTCAAAATTAGAGAGCAATTTGACAAGCTGTTTCACCACCCTTCTGCTATTCGAATCTCAGATGAGTGGATTAGTGACTATATTAAACGCCGCCAACCTCCAGAATTAAAAGCCGTGGGAGATCGCTCTTTAACTGATGAAGAAACATATTCGCCTAACTCGGCACAGGTTGAGGCATTACTAGCACTTAGTGCTAGTCGCAACAAAGGGAACGTTCGCGGCCTTGTGGTTATGGGAACCGGAATGGGCAAGACGTGGTTATCAGCATTTGATGCTCAACAGATGAACGCCAAAAGAGTTCTGTTTGTTGCACATCGGGAAGAGATTCTGAGACAAGCTTTTCATACCTATTCTAAGCTTTGGCCAGAAAAGTCTGCGGGCTACTATCATGGTAAAGTCAAAGATCAGGACAAAGAGATGCTTTTCGCGTCAGTACAAAGCCTTGGCCGAGAGCATCACTTAGAGAAGTTTGCATCAAATTACTTTGATTATATTGTTGTAGATGAATTTCATCATGCCAGCGCTAACACTTACTTAAATATACTGAATCACTTCGAACCTAAGTTTTTGCTCGGGTTGACTGCAACGCCAGAGCGGCCTGACCAAGCCAATATATTATCTCTTTGCCATGATAATCTCGTTTTCGAAAGAAACCTCGTTCATGGCATAGATAGCCAAATTTTGGTGCCATTTCACTATTACGGAATTTGGGATAATTCTGTTGATTATCAAGAGATTCCTTGGCGAAACGGTAAGTTTGAGCCTTCTGCACTCGATGCACAATTTGCCACGACTCGTCGTGCGAAGCACGTTTTTGAACACTGGAAGCTGCGACGTCAATCTAGAACTCTCGCTTTTTGTGTATCCATCACTCACGCTAATTATATGGCTGAGCAATTTAATTTAACGTTTGAGAAAGAAGGGTTTAGAGCACTCTCTGTCCACAGTCAATCCTCTGTACGCCGCAATGAAGCGTTGCGGTTACTTGACCAAGGTGAAGTACAAGTTCTGTTTACGGTTGATCTTTTTAATGAGGGTACGGATCTACCGTCAATTGATACCGTGTTAATGATACGGCCAACCGAGTCAAACATTATCTTTATTCAGCAGCTTGGGAGAGGATTGAGGAGGCACGTTAACAAGACTCATTTAGTGGTCATTGATTTCATTGGTAACCATCGTTCATTCTTGAATAAGCAAGAAGTATTAGGCTTGCAGGACTTGACCTCATCGCTAAGCAAGCTCTCAACATCAACGCGATCTCCTGAACTCGGTGAGGGGTGTTATATCACTATAGACCCTGAAGTGACTGAATTCTGGCAAGAGCTATCGAAGCAGTTGCGACACTCCTCGTCCCAAGAGTTTGTTTATTTAATGAATCATTTAGGGCATAGACCTAGAGCAGTTGAGTTTTATCGTGCAGGTTACGATTTTAACAAAGTGAATAAGCAACATGGAAGTTGGTTTGAATTAGTCTCTGAGCAGATTAGTGAACCTGCCATTCAAGCTGTGACTCATGAACATAAAACGTTCCTGCTGAATGCGATACAAAAAATGAGTATGACGAAAAGCTTTAAAGCGATTCTGTTAGAGGCATTTTTGGAACTAGACGGTTTTCAAATTCCACCAACATTACAAGATCTTGCAACGAAAAGTGGTCAAGTCTTGGCGCGTTACCCTTCGATTAGAGACGCTGATTTACCGAGTAAACAACAGATGCTTGATGTTGAGTCGACAACTTGGTTGCAGTATTGGAAAAGTAATCCTATCAATGCATTTATTGGGGGAAACCGAAAAAATGCCACTCCATGGTTTGTCGTTGAAGATGGGCGTTTTAAAAATAACTTTCCAATTGAGCCGAATCACATCAGTGCATTAGGAGATTTAGTTAAAGAGTTAGTGGATTTGCAGTTAGCAAAATATGCAGACAGAAGGAAAAATACAGAGACAGTATTAGAAAGCGATCAATCTTCCGCGCAACTTATTCAACTGCCTTATTATCCTAATCTAAAGATTGCCTGTGGCCACTTTAAAACGGGAACCCATGATGATTTGGAGTTGATGGAAGTTGATCTACATAACGTAGACCCTCAAAAACACTTTTTAGCTCGTGCATCTGGTAACTCAATGAATGGTGGAAAATCGCCTATTTTGGATGGACAGCTATTACTTTTAGAGTTGGTTAGTCCGGTTTCTGCCGGCTCTATAACAGGCAATACAATGGCTATAGAGATCCAAGATCAGAGCGGTGACAATCAATATCTACTGCGGGTGATTCAAAAAGATTCTCAAGGAAATTATTATCTGAAGGCAAATAACCCAGATTACGAAGTTATTGAAGCAAATGAGAGCATGAAAACTTTTGCGAGATTAAAACGCGTTATTGATGTTGGGTAATGGGTAATGGGTAATGGGTAATCGGTAACTGTGCTTTAGTCGTTGCCATCTATTGTGACGTTTGTATTTGTTCGGCCATTACACAATATAAAATTCAGGGTAGTGAAGAATGATAAGCGGAACTCTTTCTTAAACAGCGTAACGAGGTTCCAGTTTTTGTTTTCTAAGCTAAAGGCTTTTGCAATTGCGGGAATGAGTTGAGTGGAAATATTCGAAGGTGGACTGAAGGCATCTCTACAAACAATGAAATACATCGGAATTGATGGCTGCAAGGCGGGTTGGATCGCTTGGATTGTCTCTGATAATCAGGAGCCAGTGTTCAACGTGGTAAATACGCTCGATGAGTTGGTTGATGATCTTACGGGATCAAAAACATTAATCGACATGCCTATTGGCTTTAGCGATTCACAGACTCCAGATCGCTTATGCGATAAAGCGGCAAGGCGTTTTCTCACCAGCAAGCGTGGCTCTTCCGTTTTTCCTGTTCCGTGCCGAGAGGTGGTTTACCAAACCGATTACATTGCGGCGTGCAGTGCTAATGTTGAGCAGCTTGATAAGAAGTTTTCTAAACAGACTTGGGGAATAGTGCCCAAGATCCGTGAGCTTGATGAGCTCATTGAATCTCACCCCAGTCTTTCTATCAGGGAATCACATCCTGAGGTGGTGTTTGCAGCTTTGAAAGGTGAACCGCTAGCGTTTTCAAAACGAACTCAAGAAGGCAAAGAGGAACGGCTTTCTATTATTCAGCAACTCGCCCCTCAATGGTGTGAAGGCTTGGCGTTGGCCATTTCAAATACTAAACGCAAAGACGTCGCGATAGACGATATTTACGATGCGTTCGTACTTATGTTGGTTGCCTATTACGCTTCGCAATTATCGACCTTACCAGAGCCTTCTGATGTTGGTGGAGAAGCGGATGTCGACCAGAACGGACGAGTTCGAGAGATTGTCTATTGGGACAAAACGCGCTAACAAAGCGTACGCTCAACTTGGCTTAATATGTTATTTTCCAACTCTGCTACTTTTCACTCTTACTATTTTTGAGTCTTTGATATGAAACGTTTTATTCTCGGCTGGCTGGTCACTGTGCTCAGTGCTGCGAGTTATGCCCAAGTTGCCCCTATATCTCAATGGCAATGCGACATGATGAAAAAGAACAATGTCTTGAGTAGTGGTGCGCCCGTTGGTTGTGAGCGATTATCCAAAGTGGACTTCGATTTCATTAATTTCAAAGGGGAAACGCGACAGGGCAATATGATCGTGCTTGATGTGGTTGCGCCTGCTGTTGAACAAATCTTTTCAGAGCTTAAACAGCGCAATTTTCCTCTTCATTCTGCTCGCCTTATGCGTGAATTCAGAGGGGACGACAACGCCTCAATGGATGCGAACAACAGCAGCGCGTTTAACGCTCGGCCTATTACCGGAGGAGGAGGTTGGTCGAAGCATGCCTATGGTGTGGCGATAGACATCAACCCAGTTCAAAACCCTTTCTTAGAGTTCGATAGCAACGGAAGAATCACGGTAAAGCCTTCACAATCTGCGACAAGCTATGTGAACCGTACTCGCTTTCGTGCGCGTGATGAAATAGAACGCCGCGGCATGGCTGAAGATGTGGTGGAGCTGTTTGCCCATCACGGATTTATGATCTGGGGAGGGGATTGGAATAGCCCAATCGATACTCAGCATTTTGAGGTTGGATCAAGAAAGTTCGTTAACCAACTGCTCTCTAAACCACAACCTGAAGCCGAGGTGTTATTTGAGCGCTACGTCAAATCTTATCGACAGTGCTATCTCAAAAATAAAGGTGAGGACGCAGAAAAAGCTCGAGCTATCTGTGCAAAGAAAACAGTCGGGACTTTTTAGTGCTATGTTTATCTAGAACCGTTTGTGTTTTAGCAAGTTAAACTCGCTTCAGGTGTGTTTTGAATCGCTAAGGTCAGCGCTTGTCGTTGGCCTTTTTTGTATTCATTTCTCCAATAGAACACCACGTATTGAAAAGGTTATTGGGTATCCATTAGTCAATAATCGATAAGCGAATGCAGCGCAAAGTCATCGGTTTGTCATTGAAAAACTCATAGCGTTAACGTTTTGTGAGAACCATTACTGGTGGGGGAACTCTTCGCTGAAACGCCAGTATTATTAGTGAACTGATCACAACGGACCAACTAATGAAAAAGATACCTTTGGCTCTAACTCTTTTAAGCACTCTACTTTTTTCACAATACACTTTGGCTACTGATACTTCACATACCACTCAAAATCCTACTTACGAACTCGATGGTAAGTCGGTATTAGGCCGTACTGAGAACGTGTACCTATCTAGCGTTCAAGGGCTAAAAGACGTTCCTTTCATTGGTAAAATTGATACCGGTGCAGAAACCACTTCTATGCATGCTGAAGACATTCATGTGAAGAGCTCTAATCCCGATTACCAAAACCTCAAAGACCAAGAGTTGATGGCGGCGTTAACCGAAGACCTGTTGAACAATTCTGATGTTGATTACGATGATTGGGATGGCAGCACCTTTGCGAAATATGAAGCTGTGGTCTCTTTTAAGGTCCAAAACCCACGCACGGGAGACATGGTATTAATCGAAGCGCCTTTAGAGCGTGTCAGCATGATACGCAGCCGCACTAGCAGTACGCCTTTACTTCGTCCTACCGTAAAAATGTCGCTCACCATTGCAGACCAAGAGCTAAAAACAGACGTTAACCTGACCGACAGAAGTCATTTCTCTGCGCCAGTATTGATCGGCAAAACCTTCCTTGCAGATAACGCATTGGTGTTTGCAGGTTATGACTACTTGCAAGAGCAACAGAACGCGACCGTTGTTGGCCGAAAAGAGGTGGTGTCTATCTCTGGAATGGCGATGAACGCGACCTTCTCATTAAAAAATCGCTACAGCATCCTTCATGCAAAAGACATCGATATAGATAAGAAGAACAGTGAAGTGACGTTTGATATGTTCGACAACGACGGCAAGCAAAAAGAGATGACATTGCCGTTGGTTCGTATGTTAAGCGTGAGCGGTAAGAAGAGACCTTTGGTGTATGTGCCTGTTCAACTCGATGAAAACACGACTAAAGACGTTCTGGTGTACCTACGTGAGCGCTCGAGTAGTGAGTCGCAGTTGAGATTTGGAACCAACACCGCCAGCGAACTCTTCATGATTGACACCAGTGCTGAGAATATTTTATTAGAAGGTTCAGAGAACTTTAGTGATGTGGCTGAGTCTGGTGAGCCTATGATTATCTCGCCGGAAGAGGACATCACCCTAGATGACTTCCCGCTTAAGGCTGTGGCTTCTTTCACTGTCAATACACCTTTGCTGAAGGTCGACAGTTTTGAAATGACAGGTAAAGGCAAAGATGCTTCCGTTGAATTTTATCTTACGGATGTAAATGGTGAGAAGCAGAAGGTGACCAAGCCAATTATTAAGAAGCTTAAAGTCGGGGATGATACTCGCCCTGTTGTAAGTGGTGAGTTTGCGGTGTCTGGAAAAGTGCGTACGCAAGAGTTCGCCATCGACGTGCTCAATACAAATGAGAAAGAAGCGTACTTTATTTTAGGCAAGAAGATGGCAAAAGAGGGCGTTTACGTTAATACGCGTTCTGATTACCTTCTGAAAGCCGAACCACTGTTTAAAGTTGGGCATATTGAAGTAGTAGAAGTGAACGGCATGAAGTTCCCGGCCAAGCTCGACACTGGTGCGGATGTAAGCTCAATGAACGCAGTCAACATCAAACGATTTAAGAAAGATGGCCAAGACATGGTGAGCTTTACCTATCAAAACAACCAAGGCGATAAGCAAGATTTCACCAAGCCAGTGATTGATGTAATGCGTATCAAAGCCAAGAAAGGCGAGAAGGTGAACATTCGCCCTGTGGTAGAAATGAAGGTTAAGCTCGGAGACCTAGAGAAAGAGGTGAGGGTAAACCTTCAAGACCGTTCTCGCTTCGAATACAGCATGATCCTAGGTAAGAACTTCTTGAAGCACGGCGCAGTAGTGAGCAGCGATGAAGATTACTTGTTAGGTGATATGGAGTAACCCCTAAACTTATCTAAGTTCGTAGCAGAACAGATCTAAACAGCCACACATTTCATTAATGGGATGTGTGGCTTTTTGTTGATTGTTAATTGTTGCCGTGACAATATTTCAAGTAATCGTTTGTTTTTACTCAAGAGACAGATCGACTAGACTACAATGAAGTGGAATTCACTTTAATTTTTAAAACATCGTATTCGGCAGGCGAGTAAATCGTGCTGTCGGATCGAGAGAGAGAGCATGTCAAAAGCAGAAAAATCTTCGCGTAAGCTTAGTTTAATTATTATTTCGGTTATTTTAGTAGTGTGGCTTTACAGTTTGTGGGCCGACCGCGTCACACCAATGACGGGGATCGCCCGTGTTCACTCTTATATTGTGCGTATTGCTCCTGAAGTTTCTGGCAATATCACGTCTGTGCAAACTGAAAATAATCAGGTCGTTGAAACGAACCAAGTGTTGTTTGAAATTGATGCTCGAAACTATCAGATCAGTTTGCGTTCCGCTGAAGCGAATCTTGCTCAAGTAGGCCAAAATATTGGCGCAAGCACAGCGGCGGTTAACGTTGCACAAGCGAAAGTGACCGAGGCGGTTGCGGCTCGGGATAATTCTCGAGAGCAAGCGAGTCGAGTGAGTGAACTCGCCAGTAAAGGGCTGGTTAGCCGCTCTGAATTAGACAACGCCATAGAGAATCGTGATCGTGCTGAAGCGTCATTGAAAGCCGCAGAAGCCTCTTTGGTTCAGGCAAAACAAGCGTTAGGGCCAGAAGGGAGTGATAATCCACAAGTGTTGGCGGCGATTGCAGCCCTTGAGCAGGCTCAGCTCAACTTACAGAAAACCCAAGTGATGGCTCCTTCTCATGGCGTGGTGAGTAACCTACAACTGACGGTAGGCCAGCGAGCAACCGCAGGCTCACCTGTTTTGACCTTTGTTGATCCGCGAGAGGTGTGGATATCTGCGTTATACAGAGAAAACTCGCTAGAGCATATACAAGTCGGGCAAAGAGTTGAGATCGTATTGGATGCGTTACCGGGGCGAGTGCTATACGGCACGGTTGATAGCATTGGTTGGGGAACGGGTGGCAGCAATAGCACTGACCAAGAGACTGGCTTTTTAAATTCAGACACCAATTCTATTGCCGCGCAGCGCTACCCAGTCAATATTGTGTTTGATCATGGTGAGGTTCCAAGCAACATTCGTTTTGGTTCACAAGCCACAGTGGCTGTCATGACAGAGCAAAGTACCCCAGGTGAGTGGCTTGCTCAGCTTTGGATGAGAATTCTAAGCGTGTGGACTTATGTTTCATAGCTCAGCTAACTCCATTATTCGATTGGTGTTACTGCCGCTTTCGCTATTGTTCTACCATCAACAAAGTGGGCAGATGCTCGCTGTTTTGTCGCCCATATTTGTTGTGATGTTCATGACATTGATGCCATCCAAACCACCGATTAATTTAATATTAAAGGTGATTGTTGCATTAATCTTAATCAGCTTTGGTGTGGTGTTTTTTGGTAGTGTATTGGTCGACTCGCCAACCGGTTTTGTCCTCTATTGCTGGCTATTGCTGTTCTGGAGTTATCAGCGTAGCCATCAGAATACAAAAGATATCATCGCGACACTGACCATTATCGTGGTCATCGTAATGGTGGTGGTCAACAAGCAGATGCATCTCCCAATGGCGGGATTGCCCCTATTGTTCTTTGAAAAGCTGGTGATAGCTTTGATCGTCACTTACTTGGGGTTCTGGTTGTTCCCGGGGGATGAAGTGAATGTCCTTCCGACTGCGGCCGTTTCCGATGCGCCCACTACTGGTGACTATATCATGGTTGCATTTAAAGCGACCGCGGTTGTGGTTGTGCTGGCGATTTTGGTAGGAAATTCGGTGTCACAAACGATGTTGATTGCGATTACGCTTGGCAGTATGTTGAAAAGCCCATCGAATCACGACCACCGTACATTCAGCCGAAACAAGCTTGTCACCACTGGCGTTGGCATTCTGTTTACGTTACCTGTGATGATCATGATGGTGTCAGGCGCTCCAATCTTGGTTATTTATGGCGTGAGTTTGGTGTGTGGTTTGCAACTTGCGTGTTTTGCTATCAGGCGGCAGGCGAATCTGACGATTTATCAGCTCTTGTTTACTAATTTTACGACCTTGGCTTATCAGATCATCAGCCACCCAGGATCTGCGTCCCTCTCGGCACAAATGACACGTCTATTTGCCATTGTTTGTGCAGTCATGGTTGGCGCATTGGTACTGGGCTTTCTCAGCAGTAATACTAATCATAGTCATACCGATCACAGTAAGTGATTAATATTTATAAGTAATAATAAGGGGATAGCTCTGCCGAGTTATCCCCTTTTCACAATATGGGTTAACGACTCAAATGCCATCAGTAAAGAGCCATTTGATGAAGTGACGTGTTACTTCAATAGTCTGACTAACAAAGCGCCCGGTTCACGCATCGGATCTTGATTGACACTGAGTACATAGCCATCAGCAGGGGCGTAATAACGTTGTTTCTCAGAACCAAAACTATCATATTGAATTGAAATCAATTGTTTTGATTGTACTGATTCACTGACCTTAACTTGAGGGAGAGCGAAACCACCGACATTGGCTCTAATGGTCACCGTTTCTTTGCCTTCAAAGCAGGCATAGTGAGGCTGATCTATCTTTGTAGAGATGATATTTTCCGAGTGCAGGATATTCATCACGCCATTCACTGAACGCTCAATGAGGTCGGGTTGTAAAACCTTTCCAGAACCAACCTCGACGGTGATAGCGGGCGTACCACTTTTATTGAGCTGCGTTTCTAAAACGCCATCATCACCTGGATCATCAAAAATACAGTCAGGATTGATCAATCGAGCCATTTTGATTGCTGCGGGGATTCGATAATCGGCAAAGACATACAAAGGATACTCTGCTCCGCGAGTTTGGGTATGCAGATCGATAGCAAGATCCGCATTATGGCTGAGTAGGTTCTGCCAAATTGAATGTGTAAAACGTTGTGAGGCATCACCGTTCGGGTTTCCAGGGAATATACGGTTAAGGTTTGCTGGGGATGCATCCGGATCCGATGAAATAAAATCTCGGCTGTGCATCAACATACCTGACACATTAATCATCGGAATAATGATGACTGTGCCGTGTATCTCCTCGTTTACGAGCTTTTGAATGACCTTCTGTGCGGTAATAACTCCATTTAATTCATCACCATGAACGCCTGCCGTTACCATTATTTTGCGAGCATTTTGACTTTGCTCACCGCGATAGACGACCACAGGTAAATGATGATTTTGACCAACACCGTTAGTTTGTGCCTCAAACCAGAAACGATGGCATCCCATCGGTAAGTCATCAACATTGAGTTGAGATATTACAGGGTGTCCATTTAGAACATCATTGGTATAAGTAGTTTTTCTCACACTAGTTTCCTTTGTCTCTGGTTCACAATCTATTCTGAGTCTGTGTTGGATGATTGTTATTGAAAGCTGTGATTAAAAATGGGCAGTAAACTGCCCATTGAGATACACGTAAATATTGAAAGGCGCTGTTATGCAAAACCCAGCAGGTGAGCCGCAACAATAATAACGCTCGACAAGCAGAATAGCAGCACGATAAAGCGCCAGCAGAATTTTGCCCAATCACCCCAGTCAATGCGGCATACACCTAGTGTTGCCATCAAAGAAGCTGATGTTGGGACGATGATATTGGTAAAGCCATCACCTAGCTGGAATGCTAAAACCGCGACTTGACGAGTCACACCTGCTAAATCGGCGAGTGGCGCCATTAATGGCATCGTTAGAGCTGCCTGCCCTGATCCTGACGTTACAAAGAAGTTGAAAATAGCTTGGAAGGCGAACATCAGCCAAGCAGCCATCGCTTCTGGCAATGCACTAATCACACCGCCCGCACTGCTTAAGATTGAATTCAGTACGCTTGGCTCGGTTGCATCGCTGCCGCCGCCTAAAATCAGCAAGATACCTTTAGCACTACCCACAAGAATAGCGGGCGCTAGCATCACACTTGCGCCTTCCTTAAATGAATCGGCCATGTCGTTGATGGTCATATCATTTAATCGGAAAATAACACCGATTAAGCCAGCAACAAATCCCATAGTGAAAAACTGAGAGGCAATTTCAGGAATGTACCATGCGTGAACCACTACACCCCAAATAACCCAGGTTATGCTCGCTATCACGGTGAGAATCACCAACGTATCGCCGATATTCCAACGTGATTGAGTCAAGTCTCCTTGTTGCTTCTTGAAGTAAACATCACCAGCTTTACTGTAAGATTTCGAAGGGTCTTTCTTTACCGAATTCGCATACCACATCGTAAAAGCGATGCCGAGCGCGGTGAAGAAAACCCATAGAGCGATACGCACCGATGCCCCAGATAAGACAGGTACACCAGCAATGCCTTGGGCAACAGCAACAGAAAATGGGTTCATCCAAGAAGCAGCAAAACCAATCTGAGTCGCTACGTACGTCACCATTACCGTAGTAATACCATCATAGCCAATACGTACCATTAGCGGCACGATAATAATGGCAAAGGCGACGGCTTCTTCACCCATACCAAATACAGCCCCACCGAGCGAGAACAGTGCAAATAATACTGGAATGAAAAGAGATTGACTGCCCTTGGTTTTGTCTATGAGACGCAAGATACCGTTATCAATAGTACCTGTGCGCATCACAATGCCGAAAGCACCGCCAATCACAAGCATAAACATGATAACGCCGATTGCTGAACCCCACTTAGATCCAGACACTAAACCTTCAAATACGAAGTTCATTAAGCCGATATCACCACCGCTGGCGAATAGTCCGACAGTATTGTAAATCGGGTTGCCTTGGGGGTCGGTGTGATAGGCAAATGAAGCTGGATCTAGAACGGTACGAGTTTTCTCTGCACCATCAGAAACATAGCTGATGTCTTGTGTTTCAAACATGCCTGCAGGTATGACATATGTCATTGCTGTCGCAAGCAACGCGATAAAGAAAATTAGCACCAGAGTATCTGGCATTTTCCATGTCTTATTTTGGATGGTATTCGATGTTGTGGTTGTCGTGCTCATTGTCAGTTTTTAGCTATAATTAAGATTGGCATAAAATATCACTAATTAAGCATATAATGTCAATTTTAAGTTGGTTTTTGGCTTGTTTGGTGGTGTTATGTTCTTGTTTTTGCGTGGCATGATGGTTTTTATTTTTAACTTGTTATTGCCTGGTTTTATTTAGAGGTAAAAAGTCCTAGCTCAGGTGCTTTTTAAGCAGTGCGGTAAGTTTCATAGAGCGACTCTGGATATATAAAAAACTATACCTTATGAGACTGTATCTAAGGTTGTCTCAAAAGTTTTCGCTTCTTCCTTTTTTCTTTCTTGGAGTTTGTGAGCTTTGGGATCTATACGTTGTGCTACAAGCTCTCTGAGTTCCTGTACTAGAATCCTTTCGGTTGCGAGCGTCGTAGTTGGATAGGTTCCTAAGGAAATACTAGCGCGCTTTCTTGAAGCTGGATTGGTATAAACGTACCGCCATGATTTAGTTCCATTTGGCAATACTCTGATCTGTAACCCATTCCCATCAGAAAGAACTTGCTCTTTGTCTGTTGCTCGAGTGTTTTTAACTTTAGCGTCAGTTAGAGGCGGAACTCGTCTTGGCATTTAGTTTCCCTTAGTACCCAATTTAAGTGGTGATTTGAGTATAAGGTAAATAGTTGGGTACTAAAAACGTGGGATAGTATGAAGCATCATGAGGCAGAATAGGTGGTGTTTTATAAGTAAGTACATGTAATTAAATACAAAAAAGGCCACCCGAAGGTGGCCTTTTCCAAACGTTTGGTGGAGCTGGCGGGAGTTGAACCCGCGTCCAAAAATCATTCATCATTGGTACTACATGCTTAGTCGATCTTTAATTTCACCAGCAACCTGCGAACCGACACGCTAGTTAAAGGCTAACCTGAATTATAATTCGCGCTTTTCCTCTCAGGTGGGAGAAGCCACGCTAGCTAGTTTGGGTTTGATCTCTTATTGGTCCCCGTCTTACGAGCGGAAGCTAGGGTAAGAGAGCTCTGAGCAGGTTATTAAGCTGCTAGTGCGTAGTTTTCGTCGTTTGCGACTATTTTTTTGCGGCTTTTAACGTGGCCAACCGCCCCACGGCATGCACCTCAGACTTCAAAATTCCTGTCGAATCCTAAATCAGCCCCAAGTGTTATTTGCATAGTACCAGAAAAGCTTACCCTGTCTAGCACTGTGCGTTTAAGTGCTTAAAATTAACGCAAATTACTCTTCATAATTCGTGCTTTATCTCTCGCCCAATCTTTTTCTTTCATATCAGTACGTTTATCGTGCAGCTTTTTACCTTTCGCTACGCCAACTTTAATCTTCGCCCAAGAGCGAGACCAGTAAAGTGCGGTTGCGACAAGCGTCATGCCTTCACGGTTAATACGACCGATAAGGTTGTCGAGTTCTTTTCTCGACATTAATAGTTTACGGATACGTGTTGGGTTCGCCACGATATGAGTACTCGCTTGAGTGAGCGGAGTGATCGTCATACCACTGATGAATGCTTCGCCATCTCGGATGTATACGTAGCTTTCTGCGATATTGGTTTTGCCTTCACGTAGGGATTTTACTTCCCAGCCTTGTAGCTCAAGCCCCGCTTCTATCTCATCATCGATGAAATATTCGTGGCGAGCTTTCTTATTAAGCGCAATGGTATTACTACCGGCTTTTGATTTTGATTTATTCTTTGCCATAATGGCCTCATTATACGGAATGCGCCCTAGATGGGGAATCCTTTTTATTTGCGCTCTGGCCCAATACAATTAAAATTGCAGTTTGTGTTAATGTAACGCTGTCTTTAACAGGAGTCTATATGCCAAAGGTTACTCGTTCAGCATTAGTGTCTTTTAGTGCCGACCAGATGTTCAGCTTGGTCAATGATGTTGCTCGTTATCCTGAGTTTTTGCCAGGATGTTCTGGTTCTCGTGTGATCGAATCTTCAGATTCAACTATGGTGGCTTCGGTTGATGTCTCTAAAGCTGGTATCAGCAAAACATTTACCACATCGAACCGCTTAGCGGATGGCGCTGAGATCTTGATGGAGCTGGTGGATGGCCCGTTCAAAAAATTGCAGGGGGGCTGGTATTTCACTCCTCTAGACGACCAAGCATGTAAGGTTGAACTTAAACTAGAGTTTGAATTTTCTAGTCGAATGATTGAAATGGCATTTGGCAAGATTTTCAATGAACTGACAAGCAATATGGTCAGTGCTTTTACTCAACGAGCGAAACAGGTTTACTAAGCCATGACTATTGAATCAGATATGATCCACGTAGAAGTTGTGTTTGCGCTTCCGCACGAACAGCGTGTGTTTACCTTGGTGGTGAACAAAAACGCGACCGTTGAAGAGATTATTGCGCAGTCTGGTGTTTTAGAGTTGTATCCAGAAATCGACTTGGCGAAAAATAAAGTTGGCGTATACAGCCGCAACGTTAAGTTAGATGCAACCGTTCGAGATAAAGATCGTATCGAAATTTATCGAGCACTGTTAGCCGATCCAAAAGAAATTCGCCGTAAGCGTGCTGAACAAGCAAAAGCGGCCGCAGCTAAATCGTAATGCTAAACAAGTTTGACTAAGAAGAGAGCTCGCTATATTGGCGAGCTTTTTTGTGCCTGTTGGTTAGACAACGCAGCTAATTTGTTAGCAGATATTAAAAAGCCTGCTCATGAACTGACCCCCAATAGT
>NZ_JBFRMS010000001.1:0-1638 GCF_041470505.1 Vibrio sp. 10N.261.55.C5 | reverse complement strand
AATCACCGAAATACGCAGCTGTATGCTTTGCTTCAAACTATACCAGGTGTAGGCCCGATGACAGCTTCGTGTTGTTTGTCTTCTGTAGGTGATCCAAAAGACTTTGCTAATGGGCGAAACTTTGCAGCATGGATAGGGTTAGTGCCGTTTCAATATACAACGGGAGGGAAACCTCGATTGTTGGGTATATCGAAGCGCGGAAACAAAGAGCTAAGAGAATTATTTGTTCATGCAGCTAGAGCCGTAATGTGGAGGGATGCATCTGCGGAGCGCTACTTTGGTTCATGGCTCATTAATTTGAAGTGCCGAAAACCATTCAATGTCGCTGTTGTAGCACTAGCTAATAAATTGGCTCGTATTGCATGGTCAGTGATGAACTCTCACAAAGCATTCGAAGTAAAAGCATAACCAAGATTTGCATATGATAAACCAAGATGACAAAACGGTTAGACCACCAGATTGAAGACCTGAGGGGCAGAACAGCAGTAAAAGTGCTTTCTCATTTATGAGGACAATCTGGCGCGGATCTCATCGTAGAGCTGGGACTAATGAAAGTCTCAAATAGACTCTGAATACATTAGCGCAATCCAACTCTGTTATTTTGCTGATTCACTTGCAAAACGGGGCGTACCATACATTATGCCCCATTGTGTGTTCACTTCGATGAGTGAACTACATCGGCAATCTATTTTTACAATACATAAACTAATGGTTAGGAAAAGGCCCGACACATTTTCTTTCTTCACTCTAGGTAGTCAGCATATTTAGATAGTATGGACAATAGGATAGAGTCAGACCATACTCCAGTCAAAAAGCTCATCGAAGCGATTCAAGATCTTTAAAGGTTACGGAGACTGAATAAGAGTCAATTTGATTGTTGGTTACTCTGTGACCGGGGGGAGGTGAGAGTGCACGAGGGGTCAGCGTTTTTGAATGAACTCTTCAATACCTTTACAGTTGAAGTATAAAATGAGGCGGCCAAATAGCCGTCCCAGACACACCATCTGACTTGTTTATCCACTCATTCCTTTAAGCCAAAAATTAATTCAATTTCATCATCAAGTCTTCTGCCCGTTGGTATAAAACCAAGCTTTTGATAAATAGAGAGCGCATTGCCTTTTTCTTTATCCATCGTGGTCAGGGAGACGCCTTTTAAACCGGTAATGGAAGCGTATTTCTTACTGAAGTTAATCGCTTGACTCCCCAATCCTTTTCCTTGGAAACGATGGTCAATCATGACGCGCCATACATATAAATGCTCCTTTTGAAAGTGTTCATCGTGTGTGTCCAGTATTCTAGGGTCAATCAGAGAGATTAGCCCCGCAGGTTTATTGTTTAAGTAAATACCATAGTTGATACTATCGTCGTTAAAACTGGCTTCTGCAAGCCACTCTGCGTTGTTAGCAATGAGTTGTTTTTGAGACTCTTCCACTGAGAGATCAATAATGTCATTGATAATGGTATTGTTTATTTTTAAAAAGCTAATTTTATTCATGCTTATTTACCTTGGGTAGGTGTTTCATTAAAAGTAACTGGCCAATGTAAGGATCTTGATAAGCTAATCTTGAGTTATCAAAATGGTAATGTCGCTTTTGCTCCTGTCTTTTAACATAGACTCGGCTTTGTTGCGTAATTCAA